>NZ_JAJDKB010000098.1:0-3269 GCF_020589955.1 Faecalibacillus sp. TM498 | reverse complement strand
GGGCATGCCCCTTGTTATCAATTCCTTAATTCCAGTTTCATTTTACAATACAGGATTAAGAAATAACTGTAAACGCTTACAAAAAAGTATTGTTTTTTCCTCTAGGTGAATTTATAATTATATAGTATGGAGGAAGAAAATTATGGGAAGTACTGTCAAAAAAATTGCATTATTATCTGGTGGAGGTGATTGTCCAGGGTTAAACGCTGTTATCCGTACAATTACTAAAACTGCAATCTCTAAATATGGTTATGAAGTGATTGGATTTGTTTATGGTTATAGAGGTTTATACCATAATAATTATGTAGAACTTACTGAAGAATCGGTAGAAGATATTTATAAAGAAGGAGGAACTATTTTATATAGTTCTAATAAAGATAATTTATTTGATTATTTAGTAGATGATGGTCATGGTGGAAAAGTAAAAAAAGATGTTTCTGATGTGGCTGTTGAAAACTTGAAAAAAGATGGTGTTGATGTTTTAGTTATTTTAGGTGGAGATGGAACGCTTACAAGTGCACGTGATTTTTCAAGAAAAGGTGTCAATGTTATTGGTGTACCTAAAACAATGGATAATGATTTAGCAAGTACAGATGTTACTTATGGATTTATTTCAGCAATGTCTGTAGGTACAGAATTTATTGATCGTTTACAAACAACAGCAAAATCACATCATCGTGTTATTTGTTGTGAATTAATGGGCAGAGATGCTGGATGGATTACTTTATACGCAGGTCTAGCAGGAAATGCCGGTGTATGTTTGATTCCAGAAATTCCATTTACCATTGAAAATATTGCTAAAGCAATTAAGAAACGTGATGAAATGGGATTACCTTATACAGTAGTAGCTGTTGCTGAAGGAGCAAAATATGCTGATGGAACAAAAGTTATTGGTAAAATCGTAGAAGATAGTCCAGATCCAGTACGTTATTCAGGATTAGCTGCTAAAGTAGCTGATGATCTTGAAAAAGTAATTCCAAATCATGAAGTACGTTCTGTCAATCCAGGACATATTATTCGTGGTGGAGATATTACAGCATATGATCGTATTTTATCAATTCGTTATGGTGTGGCTGCAGTTGAACTTATTAATGAAGGTAAGTTTGGTAATGTTGTTACAATCAATGGTGATAAGATGGGATATACTTCATTAGAAGAAGTAATTGGTGCTGCTAAGGTTGGTCAACAAAAACATGTTGATCCAAATGGAGAACTTGTTAAAGCGGCTAAAGCAATTGGCATTTCATTTGGTGATGAATAATAATAGTAAAAAGAAGTTTCTTGATGAAACTTCTTTTTTATTGGACAAATAATCCAATAGAAATCAAGGTTTATATCATGTATAATACTTTTAGTAGTACATAATAATACAGATTAGGAAGTGAGTTGATTGTATGAAGTTAATACCTACAGGAATTGAAAATTTTAAAACGATGATTGATAAAAATGCATATTATGTAGATAAAACAAATCTAATTGCAGATATCTTAAATGAACAAGTTGTTTTATATACAAGACCTCGAAGATTTGGTAAGACACTTAATATGTCTATGCTGTATTATTTCTTTTCTATCAAAGAAAAAGAAAATGCTTATTTATTCAATGATTTATATATTTCAAAAAATAAGGAAGCTTTAGAACATCAAAACAAGTATCCAACAATTTTCATTTCTTTAAAAGAAATGAAAAATTTAACTTTTGATGCACAAATTTCATCTTTTTCGAGTATCATTTACGAATTATTAGAAAAAAACTTGGAAATATTATCAGCTTCTCAATTAACTGATGCGACAAAGAAAAAACTAAATAGTTTGCATGATGAAACAACATCAATTGAAGATTTAAAATTTTCATTAAGGATTATATCTAATGCCTTATATACTTACTATCATCAAAAAGTCATTATTCTTATTGATGAATATGATGTTCCATTACAATCAGCTTATCAAAATAATTATTATGATGAAATGGTTGATTTTTTAAGAAGTGTCTTTTCTTCAGCGCTTAAAACAAATGATGCTCTAGAAAAAGGAATTATGACAGGATGTCTTAGAATATCTAAAGAAAGTATCTTTACTGGTTTAAACAACTTTAAAACTTATTCATTATTAGATGAAATGAATGAAGAATATTTTGGCTTTAATGAAAATGAAGTCAAACAGTTATTAGAAGATTATCAATTATCATCTTATATGGATGAAGTCAAAGAATGGTATGATGGTTATCTATTTGGAAATATAGAAATCTATAATCCTTGGAGTACACTCATGTATGTTGATAAAAAATCACATTTTTCTTCATATAAACCTACTTCCTTTTGGGCAAATACTAGTGGTAATGATCTTGTAGTCAATTATATCCAAAATGGTAGTGATGAACTCCATGAAGAATTTGAACAATTGATTCAAGGCAAATCCTTAGAAAAATACATCAAGCCAGAACTCACTTATCGAGAAATGGATCATATCAATAATATTTATAGTTTTCTTTTACTTACAGGTTATTTAAGAGTTATTGAAGATTTAGGAGAAAACAAATATAAACTGGTTATACCAAATAAAGAAGTCTATGAAATCTATAAGCAATCTTTTATGAGTTATTTTGAAGATTATACTTTTGTAAGAAAAGAAGACCTTTATCAATGTCTTGTTAGAGAAGATGTTGATCAAGCTAATGAAATACTAGGGGATATCTTATCAAGAAGTATCAGTTATTTTGATAATCAAGAATCTTTCTATCATGGATTTTTAGTAGGACTCTTTAGTGGTAAGAAGATCAAATCAAATAGAGAAGCCATGAATGGAAGATTTGATTTATGTATTTTACCTAAACAAATCTTTCAAACGGCGCTTATCTTAGAATGCAAACATTCTAAGAGTGTTAAAGAACTTGTAAGTGACGCAAAAGAAGGAGCAAAGCAAATCATTGATAATAAATATGAAGATGAAATTATTAATGATGGTTATTTACATGTAAAAGGATATGGGATATCCTTTTATAAGAAATACTGTTATATTGTTAAAGCAGAAAACAGTTAAATATACATCACTTAGGAATAGCGGCTTTATGAAATAACATGATATTTTTAAAACGAAGCTAATTAGATAACATGAGGTTTTTTCGGCGCTCTAATTAATCGAGTGCTTTAGCGAAATTCTCTCTAAATTATTAGGGGGATATTGATGTGGAATCAGTATTCCCTCTAAAATATTCAGTGCTTTTTTAAGAGGAAAATTAGGATGATGTCTGGTCCTGGTTTTCCTCCTTTT
>NZ_JAJDKB010000097.1:0-3399 GCF_020589955.1 Faecalibacillus sp. TM498 | reverse complement strand
CTACAACTCCTTGTTTAAATTCATCATCAAATACTGGTTTTGTCATAGTCTTTCTCCATTTCTTTTTTTACTTATGACATTGTACCAAATGATGTTTAATTCTTCTATTTAACTTGTACAGTTTTTATACTAACATCAGCCGCACCTTCAGTTCACATTTTGTTTCGGCCTGATATTTCGTCTACAGGATTTCTAACTTCCATGACGCATTTCAAGTTTATAGCTAACTATCTTGAACAATCATTTGTAAATAGAAAATTTCATGTTCCTGTAAACATGACATATAAGCGACTGCCTGTCGCACAAAAAATTGAGGATTCATTCCTCAATTTTATATTATGAAAATAAAAAGATAACAATTCCTAGAACAACAAGAACAATTCCTGTTGCTCTATTTAAGGTTTTAGGAGTTGCTTTATTCGCAAATAAAGCAGCAATTCTTGCCCAAATAAGAGTAAAGAGAATACATAAAATCCATACTGTTAAATTAGGAAACCCGCCAATCATAAAATGTGAAATAGCTCCAGTAAGGGCTGTAAAGGTCATAATAAAAACACTCGTACCTACTGCCGTTTTAAGTTCATATCCCATGACTGTTGTTAAGATAAGAAGCATCATCATGCCTCCACCTGCTCCAACAAAACCACAAATAAAACCTATACAAGTTCCACAAATTATAGATTGGATTGCTCTTTTTTTAGAAGAAACATTATTCATCGCTTCTTTCGTTGTCATTACTGGTCTAACAATAAATTTAACTCCTAAAATAAAAGTCATAAAAACTGAAAAACTTCCCATTGTTGAAGATGGTAAAAGACTTGCCGCATAACTACCTACTACCGTAAAAATAAGTACACTTACCATCATCAATAAACCATTTCTAATATCTAAATTTTTATTTTTTCCATAAGTATAAGCTGAAACCGCACTGGCAAGGACATCTGATGACAAAGCAATACCTACTGCCATATAAGGGTCCATTTTCAAAAAAGCAATGAGCATTGGGCTAATAACAGCAGCCGCTGACATTCCTGCAAAACCTGTTCCTAGACCTGCTCCCATTCCAGCAAAAAAGGTTACAAGAATAATAAATAAAATATTTGTTTCCAATTTATTTTTCCTCCAATAAACAATCTATATTTTTTTCCATAAGTTCTAATGTTTCTTTAAATATCTTTTGATGCTTTTCATCAATATCTGAAAAAAGTGAAGAAAAGAAATGGCTTTGAAACGCTTTTCCTTTTTTTATAACATCATTCGCTTTTTTATTCAAAACTAGTTCAACTTTTCTTCGATCTCCTGGAACATCTATCCTAGATAAATATCCTTGATCAACTAACTGATCCACATGAATTGAAACAAGGTTTGCTTTGATTTTTCTTATTTCCACAATATCTTTAGCATGTTTATATTGGGGGTTATTTCCCAAAAACATCAAAATATCAAACCCTGTTTGCTTTAGATGAAATTCATTACATAGATTTTTACATTGTTGATGATAAGCAAGTTCTAATTTTCTAGCAAAATCAATATTCATATTATCACTTCCTTCATTTTTAGATAATTCATTTTTGAACTATTTTAATAGATAACTTTATAAATGTCAAATATTTATATAAAAAGCAACTCATTCGAGTTGCCATCATTTATTTTATTCAATTCTCTTTTTTTTAATATAAGTTAAAACAACTAAACTTCCTATCAATAATAAAACAACACCTATAATATTTTCATCACCACCTGTTTTTACTTTTTTAACTTCTTCTTTATTTTCAGCTTTTACCGTTGTCTTTGTTTCTTCTTTTATAGTTGGTTTTACTGTTTCTTGATTATTTGATGTTGAATCTTTCCTATTATTATCATCTTTTGTTTGTTCTTTGATGAGTAAAATTGTTGTAGCTATACCATCTTCAAATGTTACTTTTACATGATGTGTTCCTACAGCAAGTATATTTAAATACATATCACCAAAAGTAATGATCGTAGAACCTTTTGTTACTTTATAATGTACTTTATCAACTTCTTGATCATCTACTTTTACATTTTCTGTATATTCATGATCTATTCTTATTGAAATATCTTTTCCACTTTCTTTAACAAAAGTTTCGCCTTCAGTAACTTTATAATCTTTATTTTTCTTTGTAAGTCCTTCAATCGCTTTATTAATAGTATCTGCATAGCTATCTACTATTGCTTGTTCTTGTTTACTTTTGTTCCAATCAATTTGATAAAGCGCTTTTTCTACTTTATTATAATTTTCATATAATTCTTTATCTATAGAATTTACCCTAGAAATAGCTTCACTAACTCGACTATAATCAGCAGTAGGAATACTTATTGTATAAACAAATGTACTTACTTGACTCTTTTGCATTCCTTCTTTAGTAGCTATAGCTTTAATTGTAATAGATGTATTTTTGCCTTACTCCTATAAGATTTATTGGCTCTGTGTATTTTATACCGGTTGTTTTACTTGGCATGCTTACATCCTTCGTATAATAGATCGTTGCCCCTATTGTTTTAGAAGTAAGTTGAATTGTTTTATTTTCTTCATATTGACCTTCTTTTAAATTAGAAATTGGTTCTTTTACCATCATTAATAATAAACACAGTTTACTTTCTTTTTGAATATTATAATCAGCTAATGTTCTTCCGTCTTCTAGAAGTTGATCATTAAAATAGAGATATTGTTGATCAGGGGGAAAACCTTTTTTATCTTGAATTTTTTGTTTAACATTATCAATACTATCCCCTGATTCAACCTCAAGTGTTAAATAGGAAATATATTGTTCTAAAGGTGGTATTTCTTCTTGAGGGGGAATATGTATAAAAATACTAATAACATAATAAGCAAATACACAAGAAGCTTTTTCTTCTATAGGGGTATTTTCTTTCATTATTTTTTCGAAACATCGATAAACGTCTTCTCTGGCATATTGTGCAGCAAAGGCATCTCCTAAAGTTAAATTAGAAAATGTATAGAGCATGTCTGCCGATAAGCGTAATATAACATCTTCATGATTTAAGTATTTTTCTACGATTTCTACACATTCTTTGGCTTTTGCAGAAAAGAAATAATACTCAGCCCAAGCAATTTGTGCAAGTTCTTGATCTTCTATTTCTTCAATTGTTTCTTTTGCTTTTCCTAGCAAAAAGAAACTTCCCACTAAGGGAAGGACGACTCTTTTTGACGATAACATTTTCGTCACCTCTTAAAATTTATTTTCTTTAGTATATCCTATAAACAAAAAAAAGATGAAATCTTTTGAAGATTTCACCCTTACATCTTTTATTCAATCATAATTGTACTTGTGTTTTCAATTTGTTTCATATCAGATTTAGGAACTGATAAACGAAGTACTCCACCTTCATATTTAGCTTTGATATCTTCTTTTGGAA
>NZ_JAJDKB010000096.1:0-3464 GCF_020589955.1 Faecalibacillus sp. TM498 | reverse complement strand
CAAGATGATTATTATAAAGAAATTGTTAAAGTTACAACACAAATGCATTTATAAATATTATAAAAAATAATTTGTGATATGTTATTTTATAAAACAATAATTTCGCTGAATTATATTTATCATATTTCATACCAAAAAAATACCAAATAAATTTGTATTATTAATAAATAGTTAAAAATGGTATAAAATACAAATGAAGTAAAGTGTTGATAAATAAACATTATTAAATATATAAGTAGATAAAATAAAAATTAGCTTAATCTAGCGAAAAATATGCTAAATAAAAAAGGGTTTCAAGATAGAAGAAGCCCTTTTTTTACGCTAAAACCCGCATGAAATCAATGTTTTTTTGATTTGCGGGTTTTTATTTTTTATGAATAAAATAATGCTCAAAAATGCCCTGAAAATGGGCTATACCAAAAAAATACCAAAAAAATTCGAAAAAAGTGTAAAATTTCCACCAAAAAAGCATCAAAAAATCATTAATTTTTGATGCTTAAAAGAAAAAAACTATCTAACATAAATTAACTTTTTGAAACTGTAATGCTAATAATGAGAATTTATACTAAAAACTAAGGCGCTTATCATTGTAAAGTAAAGATCTAATTAATAAAATAACTTTCACAAATATTATAAATAATAGTGCTAGTTGGTAATATTAATTTTTTCATAGTTTTTCCATTTTTTTAATGTTCAGTGATAGTTGTTTCGATTTCATATATAATTGAATTCTTTTGATCTTGTATATAATCGTACCAAAGAATTCCTATCCAAATTGCTAAAATTGTACATGTTACTGAAAAAAATATAAGGAATTTTTGTATAATTGATTTTAATTTCATTCTTTTAATAAGATCATTTTCATCACTGTTTTGTATGTAATTCACAACAATATCTTTAGGCTCTCCAAATTGTAGAACAATATCATCATATGAACATTGTGGGTGATCATCTAAATATTCATTTAAATGTTTTTTTAATTCATTTAAATAGAATTTTTCTTTTTTAGTATGCATAGGCATAATTGCCCAAATGTTCTTAATGTATTTTTTTATATTATTCATAAGCTTCTCCCAAAGATTCTTTAATAACGTTGTGAATTCCGTCAACAGCATTATTAAATTCGTTAATCATTTCTAATAATTTTTCTTTTCCTTTTTCTTCTATGTGATAATAAACTCTTACTTTACGGTCGATTACTTTTTCATAACTTGAAATATAATTTTCATCTAGCAATTTATACAAGATAGGATACATAGTACCTTCTTTAATGACTATTAATTCATGAGAATATGTCTTAATTTGTTTTGTAATCTCATAGCCATAACAATCTTGCTTAGCGATTATGCATAGAAGTAACATATCTAATTTAAAAAAACTATTTTTTCTAGCCATATCAATACTTCCTTAATATAATTATATATTTATTATAAAATATATTTAAAAATCATCAATACATAGATAAACTATGTACACTGATTTATAAATATGATAATATATGAATAAGAAAACGTTTTTAAATTAAAAGAAATCTATATAGTCATGAAAAAAGTATTGAGTGTTTAATTATAGTGATATTTTTATTGTATCGATTGTAGTAATCTTATATCCATTTTATTACTGGATTTGGTTGATTTGTTATTAATGAGACAATAAAATTTGATTCATTAAAATTTGCTATATTATAAATTTATGATAGGTGATGATTGCTGTGGAAGAATACATAGAAATTAGGATCAAAAAAAGAATCTTAATTGTTATTATTTTATTTTTAATGTTTGTTATTGGTGCAACAGGTTGGTATTTTTGGTCTTCGTATCATCCGTATATAAATATTCAAGTAAGTGAAGGGACTGCTGGGGATAATTTAAAAGTTGCTGCACCTTATATTGCTTATTCAGAAAAAAATGGTGTCCCAATGGCAGCATCAATTAATTTAAAAATTTCTGATTTGACAATGCAACATGAATTTATGTGTAAAAGTATAAGAGAAAATTATATTTGTTCTGATATAAAATTGAAGATTAATAAGAAAAAGGATAAAACAATTCTTAAATATTATGGTACTGCTACTTCTTTAGATGGGAAAGTTGAAGATTTTAATAAGCAAATAACAGTTGATTATATTCTTAATGCAGATATAAAGTATCAATGATTAAACACAAATTATGTAATTAGTATGTTTTAGCAATAGAGTGAAATTTATAAATAGCAAAAGGAGGAGAAGTCAGAAATGGTGAAAGAATTAACCAAATAATGACTTTGAAGATTAGTTAGAATGATAGAAATATGTTTTGATACTTCTACTGAAGCAAATTTACGTTATTTATATGCAGTAGGGATCATAGATTCCAATACTATTCTTTGTTGTCCAGACGATTATACATTAGGAAATTTTAATAATTTTAGTATTGATGAAAGATATGAACAATTATGTAAATATGGCGTTGTTGATTATGACAAAAGAAATAAAGAATATTTTTATAAAAAGTATTCTTTATTTTTAAATGGATTATATAAAATTAAACGAGGTGACAAAGTAAGAATATGGATTTCTCAAGTTACAATGGAAATGGTGGGTTTCTTTGTTGTATGTTATTTTTTAAGAGATGTATTAAATAGTGTTTTCGTTTGTGATGCAAATATAATTTTACATGATATAAGTAAACACACTGCTTTTTTAAATTGTCCAACTGATTTTATACAATTGATGAATAAGATGGAAAATGTTCCTGTTTTAAAATATTCAGAAATTGGTGAAAAAATATTTTTAACAGATAAGACAATAAAACTTATAAAAAATGGTGAAGTTATAATGATGAATGAAAAAGATTTGGATAGACTTATTTATGATGTGATTAATAGCCAAAAAGGAAATAATACAGAAAGAATAATTGAAGAGGTATCTAAAAAAAGTCTAATTAATTATCTATATTTATATAAAAAAGTTAGAAAAATAATAGTTGAGTGAAACGATATGGGGTATAAATAAATCAAAATATTGATAAATGATAAGAAGTATTATGACAATAAAAATCGTTTCGAAGAACATTAAAATATCTAATAAAATTATTTTTTTGAAGATTTATTGGTATATAGGAGGTTAAAAATAATGGTATTAATTATTGGGTTGTTTTTGTTTGTTAACTTATTGCTTTTATTTATTAATATCATCTGTTTTTGTAATAAAAGCAGATATTTTATTTATTCAATGTTTATAAATAATATTATTAGCGTAACTACATTGCTAATGTGTATAAATTATATAAAAGAATTGATGCTAAAAAGTGATTGGACATCGTTATTAGATATTGTACCGGTTATAGTTCCAATATTAACTATATATTTTATAGGTGTATGTGTGATTCAAATGATTTTAATGATACTTTTTTATAAAAAATGAGTAATTTGAAGTGAACCGACTTTGTTGGACAAAAAATAATTAACTTAATGATAAGGCTTGA
>NZ_JAJDKB010000095.1:0-3479 GCF_020589955.1 Faecalibacillus sp. TM498 | reverse complement strand
AAGTGCTTGAAAGTATAGTGTTTATGCGGATAATCGCAAATTAGATATAAAATTTTATTTAAATTTTTGTATTTTTCATTTAGTTCTATAAAATGTTTATAATTTATAAACGGACTCCAAATTCCTTTATGTTTACTATTTATTCCAAATGATTTTAATAACCATTTAGACACAAAGCCCTTTGTATCAACTAAATTCCAATCACCAAACATTTCAGACTCAATTTTTCTATATGTATCTCCATTTATTAAGTAGGATTCTAACAGCTTCTTTTCATTAAATTCCAAACCATTAATAATTACTTCATCTTCTAATTCAACATTCGGCATGATACTAAATAAACCATTATTCATACTGCCATACTTTTCCAATCTTTCTGTTCTATTACCTTTACGATTATATTCTTCAATAATTGGTAATTTATCATCATTTTCTATCAAGAAAGAAATGAATTCCATGCTGTTTGGAGATAGCGTATACCTCTTATAAATATTATCTTTCGAAAATTCTATTTCTTCAATTAACCCCGTGCTTAAAAATGCGTTAATCCAAATATCAAAATGATTGATTATATATTTTGGAGTTCTAGATGTCTTATTTCTATCATTTAGTATATTCATAGCAATTTGATAAACATCTGAATTTTTTCTAATCTCAGTTAAGTGCTCTTGATAATCATAACAATCTATCCAACACTCACTTTCATTTTCTTGTTTTAATAAATTCAACACTTTCAATAATATTATGAACGGACGTATTACTTCTGAAGATTCGTCATATTTATGTTCTTTTTTGATAAGTTGTAATATCATCATTTCTTGAAAATCAATTTTTTTATTAATATATGCTCTTGCAACATCAGTAATTGCAAAAGTACTTTTCAAAAGTCCGTAAGCTTTTAATACAGTTGCTGTTGATCGTTCATAACGATCTGGTGTAGTAATAACTCCCAAAGAAACAGCTTTATTTAATCCTTCCTCTTTTGACAAAATGCCTTGCTCTATTTCATCAATACAAGATAATAATTTAATGGTTCTTTCAGCATTAGCCAAACTCATATTATATGCTCTATCTATATCCCATTGTTTTGCTTTTATAGCCGCCATACTTTCTCTCCTAAATATCAAATACCCCTGTATAAATAATACCCGGCACTAAATGTATAAAGATATCAGATACAATTGAATTACCTGCTTGTTTATACATTTGTGTATCTGAAACAACTTGCTTAAATTCATCACCAAATCCCATTAATCTCAAACATTCACGAGGTGTCAACCTTCTTAGTTTTCCATTAATAGTCACATAATTATCAACTCCAGCTCTGTGCATCTTATGCATTGTAGCCAATAATGGTCTTGCTATTTTTAAATCCGTTTTGGGAACAGTAACATAATTTTTTGTTCCTACAGACATTACATGCTTTACAACTTTCTCAGATAAAAAATACTTATCATCTACAACACCTGGATCATCTATAATATTTCCATATTTGAAACTACCCGGTTTACATTTTTCTTCCAAAAAGTCTTGCATAGTATATTGAAGTTCTATAGCATTAGGAAATTCAAATCTATTTGCATATTTCTCATCTTTAAATCCTACAACAAATAATCTATTTCTATTTTGTGGAATACCAAAATCTTTTGAATTTAAAACTTTAAAGCTATAATGATAACCTAAAGTATCAAAAATACTAGATATAATTTCCCACGTATTTCCTTTATCGTGCTTTAATAACCCTTGAACATTTTCATATATAAACACTTTTGGTTGAACTTCATCAACTAATCTAGCATATTCATAAAATAATGTTCCTCTAGCATCTTCCAATCCTCTTTGATATCCCATCATTGAAAATGATTGGCATGGAGAACCTCCCACTAAAATATCTACTTTACCTTTATATTTATTACCATCTAATATACAAACATTGTAATGAAAATTCTCATCTTTGATATCGTAGTTAGCTTTATATGATTTTTCGACATAGTTTGTTTTCTTTATATTTGAGTAACATGTATCTTCAAACTCTTTCATTTTTAAAACTGTTTTGCACTCTTTTGATTTAACCAGTAATTCATCTGTATTTGCATCTACTAAATCTACATCACCATTATCACAAGCAAAAATAATCTCATGATCAATATTCATTCTCCTTAATGCCCACTCAAATGATCCAATACCACTAAATAAAGTTCCAACCCTAATTTTCTTTATAGACATTATTTTTCAAACACTCCTGTCTTAATAACACCGTTTATTATACTTTCTAACACATTTACAACTATAGAATTACCCGCTTGTCGATACATTTGTTGATCAGGAACTACAATTTTAAATTTATCAGAAAAACCCATTAACCGTAAACATTCCCTAGGGGTTAATTTTCTAGCAACACCATACTCACCATTAAATTCACCATGATATACCCTACTTGGAAAAATTCTTGTCGGATTAGATTCAAAAATCATATCTCCACACCAATTAAATTGTTGATTTGCAGCTTGAGTTCTAGCAATTTTACTATTTATTGATACTCTTTTTTTCAGACTTAAAGGTTTTGTTATCCATTTAAATCCTTTTTCACCATGATAATACTTATCATCAACATATTCTTCCAAAAAATCTTTAACTTCTACATCCAATTCTTTAGTTTCTAATACTATATCATTAGGATCAATACCTAAAGAATTTTTAAATCCTATAACAAATATCCTTGTTCTATTTTGTGGTATCCCAAAATCTGTTGCTTTTAATGAATATAATTTCCATGAATAATTTAAAGAATCAAAAATTTCTGATATAACTTTCCACGTATTTCCTTTATCGTGATTTAACATTCCTGGAACATTTTCATATATAAATACTTTAGGTTGCATTTCATCTACAAGTCGTGCATATTCATAAAATAAAGTTCCTCTAGTATCCTCTAATCCAAGTCTTTTACCACTGATTGAAAATGATTGACATGGTGAGCCACCAATAAACAAATCTATCTTATCTTTAAATGGTTTACCATTTAAAAACCGAATATCTTCGCTCCATCTATCTTCATCAATATCATAATTTGCAAAATAACTTTTCTTAACATAATTTTCCTTTTTTAGATTATTATACAGCTCTTTCACATAATTATTGATCATTACATTTTTTTTTGCTGCTTGTTCAGTTATTTCTTCTTGTGAATAAGGTAATTCTCTTTCGCCATTGTCACAAGCAAACATAATTTCATATTTGATATGCTGTTTTATTAAAGCTTGCTCTGGTGCTCCAATCCCGGAAAACACCGTAGCTATCGATAATTTTTTCAACTTTTATCCCCCTATATTAATATCAAATATGATATTAATCCAAATAATACTAGTTCATTCTAGCATAAAAATTGCAAAAAAAGGAGATGTTTTTACAAGAAAGAAATATCTTCTAAAGTGAAAAGTTAAATTCCACTTTAGATATGACAAAGTGGATTTTAGTCT
>NZ_JAJDKB010000094.1:0-3506 GCF_020589955.1 Faecalibacillus sp. TM498 | reverse complement strand
AGTACTATTGAAAGGTTAGAAAGTTATGATAAAAGCGAACAGATTATGATATACTTAAATAAAGATCATGATATCAAAGATAAGTATGAAGATAGTGATTGGATCAAGACACCATTAGTCATCTTTTTAAATAATACATACGATCTTTTGATAAAGAAAGAAGTTATGAAAGAATATGGATTTGAAGAAATAGAGAAGGAGGTTAAAAAGATGTGTAATTTAGGAGAAATGATAGCCAGAGAAAATATAGAAAAAGGACATTCTATTGGGCTTGAACAAGGATTAGTACAAGAACAAAAATTGGAAAGAATTGCATCGATTAAAAATTTAATGAAAAAAATGGCAATACCATTAGATAAAGCAATGGACCTATTAGATTTATCTAGTATAGAAAAAGAAGAAATGAAAAAATATTTTCAAGCTTAAAAAATGAGGTTCGATCGAACCTCATTTAAATTATTTAATAAATTTGAAATGTTGACCTGGTTTAATGAAATCTAATAAACCTAAATCTTCATCTTTTACTTTACCAATTAAGTTTCTTTCACCATCATTTGGGATTTCAGTTAAAACAACTTCTAATTCACCACGATAATGAGCTAAGTTATCGTTAACCACTAAGATATCACCACGCGTAAATACTTTTTTACCACAGTCATGATGTGGAATAGATTTGTCTTCTTTAGCTTCTTTTTTATCACCAAATCCTGAATCTTGAACAGTTGCTTGGTTTTTGAATTGAAGTCTTGGGAAACTTGATCTTAACATAAATGATGAATGATCGTATCGATCCCAGTGTGGAGCAAATTCATACATGATGTATTTTTCATTATCAGTAATTTCTGGTACTTCATCAACACGTAATTCTAAAGCTTGGAAGTTGATTTTTGATAATGCTTCTAATTCTTCTGTACTTGCTGGATAGTTACCAATGATAATATCATCAACATCACCAGTAGCTAATAAATATCTTGCTTGTACTTCAATTGGTAAAGGTCTCATGATTTCTACTGTAGGTAAACCACAGAAAACTTCCCAAGGACCAATTGTTGGATCATTGTGACTTGAAACAAAGGCAGCTGTATGAAGATTTAATGCTTTCCATTGTTTATTGAATTGTTGGAATAAATCAAAATCTAGCCCAGTATATCTTTCTGGGAAGAAGTTATGACACATAATAATTTGGTCTTTATTTCCACCATTTTTAATTAATAAATCAACACCAGCATCCATACTTGCATTGAATTCGATTTTAATACCATAAGGATTTCTAGTAACAGCGATATCTCCTTGAGTACCAAAGTTACCATCCAAACGAATAATATCTAATCCTAAATCTGCAAATGGTTTTAAATTATTTGGAGTAGCTCCAATTAATTTAAATACTTCTGGATTTGTATCAGCAGCAACAACAAATCCTAATTCATGAGCTTTATCCATGAATCCTTTAAATTCTTTTAAATAACTTTCTCTTTTATCATCTGGAATAGATAAAAAACAAGTAAAGATTCTAGAAAAACCTAATTTAGCGGCAGTTTCCATATATTCATAAACTTCTTTAATATCACTTTTATCGGGATAAACAGAGATTCCTAAACTATGCATAAACATATTCCTCCTTATATACTAGTATAGACAAGTTTTTGTCCAAATACAAGTCATAGAGCTATTTAAAAGTTGAAATTTACTAAAAAATAATGAATAATATAGGCATAAAGGAGGTGGCAAAATGTCACTGACGGTCATTCTTTCATTTGTTGTAACAACAATCATTTCAGCTTTAATGATTCCACTTGTAATTAAAGCTGGAAATCAATTAGGAATTGTTGCACATATGAATAAAAGAACAGTTCATAAACATGAAATAGCACGTATTGGTGGCTATGCCATTTATTTAAGTTCACTTATAGGATCAGCCTTATTTTTGAAAGCAGATCATCAAATAAATGCTATTATGGTTGCAGGATTTATAATTTTTATGGTAGGACTTTATGATGATAGTCATGATTTATCCCCTAAAGTAAAATTAATTTTTGAAGTGATTTCGGCGTTGATTGTCATTGTTTATGGAGAAATCTATATAAAAGGATTTGGATATTTCCCAAGTGATGCGATGACATTTCTTTCAGGGGTTGTTACTTTATTTTGGATTGTAGGAATTACTAACGCGATTAATTTAATTGATGGGTTAGATGGGTTATCTGCAGGTATTTCAATTATTGTCCTTGTTACTATCTCAATGACTTCTTTATTATCTGGAAGAAGTGACATTGCTTCTTTATCACTCATTCTTGCTGGAAGTATTATGGGCTTTTTGTTTTTTAATTTTCATCCAGCAAAAATTTTTATGGGGGATTGTGGAGCTTTATATATAGGTTTCATGATTTCAGTTATTTCTTTATTAGGATTTGGATACAATGCTTCTGCTTTTTTTACTTTAGGAGCCCCAATTATTGTTTTAATGGTTCCAATCATGGATACTTTAATAGCAATTTTAAGAAGAAAAATACATCATAAAAAATTTAGTGAAGCGGATCGAGGGCATTTACATCATAATTTGATGTTTAAATTAAAATTAGGACAAAGAAAAAGTGTTTTAGTGCTTTATTTAGTCACTTTCTTATTTTCGCTTTCATCTTATTTATATTATTATAATCCAACTGCAGGAACAATTTTATTTATTGCTTTAATGATTATGTTTGAAATATTTGTAGAAGTAACAGATATGATTTCTAGAAAATATAAACCAATTTTAACAATTGTAAATATTTTTATTGATTCTGATAAATTACCAAAAATTAAATTTTTAGATCGTTATCGTAAAAGAAGATCTCCTCAAAAAGCCATGAGAGATCATTTAATTATTGCGCTATGTTTTTTACTTATGATTGTAGGTGTTGGTTATTTTATGACATCTAAAGATACGCCTTTACCAATAAAAACTGAAACAGTACAATCTCCATACAGTAAATCTGGAGATAGCGAACTATTAAATAATATTTATGCAAGACTAGATACAAGTTATAAAAATAAAGATGAAGAAGATGAATGTCAATTAGTGGCTGCTTATTTTGTGTGTGATTATTATACTTTTGTAGATAAGAAAAAAAATGAAATAGGTGGTGTTGATTATATGTATCCTGAAATGGTGGAAAACTTTAGTCAATATGCACAAACATCATTTTATAGTTATAAAAATCAATATCCAGAATTAGAGGTTTTAAAATATAATATTATATCTTATTCACCTTCAAAGGTAACAATTGCTGGATTAGAGGATAATGATTATTATAATATTTTGATTTCATTAACGTTTAATGAAGAAATTGAAGGCTTAAATTCGACAGTCAATGTAACGGTTGTAAGGGTAGAAGATCGTTACTATGTTTGTGGGTTAGATAATGCATAAGTTAGCTAAAGTGAAAAGTTAAATTCCACTTTAAAAAAATGGAAAATAAAAGTAGAATTTACTCTTTCAGAAAGCAGATTTTATAAGAATATTAGGT
>NZ_JAJDKB010000093.1:0-3932 GCF_020589955.1 Faecalibacillus sp. TM498 | reverse complement strand
TACCTTCACATGGTCCATTAGATATACGTCTGTCATTTATCCATGTAAAAGAGTTGAGTATTTCTTCTTTCCAATGTTCAAGCGTCACCGCAACACTTGTACTTTCTTCCACATGTGTATGTTTGAATTAGAACAATTAAATATAGAAATAATCAAACAATACTTGATGAAACTCATTAATAAAGGATTGTCATCAAGTATTGTACAAAGTATTAAGAATGTCTTAAAAGTAATCTATATCACCTATGAAGATCAATATGGTTTAAACCATATTGATTTTTCATTAGTTAAAATAGAACAAGATAAAAAAGAAAATGAATATCTAACAGATAAACAATTTAATCAATTACATCAATACTGTATGAAAGAAAAGAATGATATATGTTTAAGTATCTTACTTGCTATGGATACAGGTATGATGATAGGAGAAATGTGTGCTTTAAAAGTAAGTGATATAGATTTAGATAAACAATTGATTCATATAAGTAAAAGAACACAAAGGATTAAAAATGATGAAGAGGGATCTAAAACTGTTTATGATATTTATGAAGTTGAATGGCCTATTTTAAGAGATATTACAATTCCAAAGGAATTGTTTTTTTATTTACAAGAATATTTAGATTATGTTGATAAAGATTGCTATTTAACTTCTTGTCAAGATGTAGTGAGTGATTTTACTAAGTTACAAAGAGGTTTAGATCGTATAGGACATATTTTAGGTTTTAAGACGACTTTTAAGGATTTAAGGAATATGTATAAGGAAAGATGTTTAAGAAGTTGTATGGATATACATATTGTAATGGAGTTATTAGGTGTTCAATCTATGAAACTATCTCTTCCAGAAAATTATAAAAGTTCTGATGAAGAAAAGAAAAAACAAATAAACAAATTATAGCCAATGGAAAGACCATTGGCTATTTTTGTATTTTAATTTTATGTTAATTATAGAGAGTTAAAGATAGTGTGCTTTAATCGATAATATCATTAACTGGGCTATGAAGAGGATGACGAACGTCATTTTCTTTATCATAGCTTATTTTATTTTGGATGTTTGTTTGATAATCTTTTTTGAATAAACAAGAAAAGATCACATTTAAAATATATTCAATTGATGTTTGTGATGCAAAAGGGGCAATCTTGGTAAAAATCTTCTCACGTGATCCAATATTTAAAATATAGTTAGCATAATGGGAAAGTCGATTATCACCAATTGAAGTTAAAACAATGATAGGTGTTTTCTTTTCTTTTAATATTTTTGCTATTTTAATAAGTTCATTAGTTTCTCCTGAATAAGAAATAATCATTGCTATTTTGTTTTCATTGGAATTATAAGACATAAAGACTTGTTCTCCAGCGAGCATTTTGAGATTAACGTTTCTTTGTATTCGCATCATTT
Organism: Faecalibacillus sp. TM498; assembly: GCF_020589955.1. NCBI lineage: Bacteria > Bacillati > Bacillota > Erysipelotrichia > Erysipelotrichales > Coprobacillaceae > Faecalibacillus > Faecalibacillus sp. TM498. Next base: position 2,536 of record NZ_JAJDKB010000093.1, on the reverse strand, counting down.
TATGTTGGAAAGACATAGCTGCAAGTAATGAATTTCCTGTTCCATAAATATCAATATCTTTGTTTTGATCAAGTAGTTCAACTATTTGATGAAGTTGTTCAAAATCAATCAATTGGATGGTTTCCGCGATGACTTCTTGATTTAAACTAGCTAATTTATAAGCAATCATGGAATCATTATCTTCTTCATTAAAGGGAAAATTAACATCTATACGATCTGTATGAGCTAAATCAAATTGTAATTCAGCAGAATATTTGATTTTAAAATCACCATAGCCTTCTAATCCTAATTTATGGCAAAGTCTTACAATCGTGGCTGGAGAAGTATAGGTTTTTTTAGCAAGTTCTTTAATTGAAAGATTTAAAACTTTTTCTCCCTCGTTTAATATATAATGGGCGATTTCTTTTTCTGAATGGGAGAAATCTAACTCAAATTCTAATTGTGTCATTATACTCATTTTATATCACCATTTATAGTATAACATGAAACAAAGTTTCATGAAATGGCTTTTATTTAAATTAAATATGAAACATTATAAAAAGGAAAGTTGAAGATATTTACTTTCGAGATGAGATGATTAAAATGTTATGTGGATATAAAAGAAGGAGAACATTTTATGGAAAGAAAATTACCAAAAGATTTTTATTGGGGTGGATCAGTTTCATCATTCCAAACAGAAGGACATAGAAATGAAGGAGGAAAAGGTTTATGTGTTTATGATGTAAGACCTATGAATCCTGAATTTTCTGATTGGAACGATGCTATTGATGAATATACTCGTTATGATGAAGATATTGCATTAATGAAAGGTATGGGATTCAACTTTTATCGTTTCTCTATTTGTTGGTCTCGTATTATTCCTAATGGAACATTAGATGAACCAGTTAATGAAGAAGGAGTTAAATTCTATAGTGATTTAATTGATAAGTTATTAGCTGCTGGTATCGAACCAATGATTACATTAGTTCATTTTGATATGCCTTATCATTTAGTAAAAGAATATAATGGATTTGCATCTCGTTATGTTGTAGATTGTTTTGAAAGATATGCTAAAGTTTGTATTGAAAGATTTGGAGATCGTGTTAAACATTGGATGTCATTCAATGAACAAAACTTACACAGTATGATGTTACGTGTATCTAATGCTGAAGTTATTCCTGAAGGCGTTAGTTATCCAAAACACTTATATCAAGTAAACCACAATGTTATGATGGCTCACTGTAAAGCTGTTCGTGCTTTAAGACAAATGCAACCAGATGCTAAATTCTGTGGAATGGGTGCTATTACTAATATTTATGCTTATGAAAATAGTCCAGAAAATAATTTCTTTGCTACTAAAGGATATAATTTATTAAATGGTTTCTTAGTTGATACATTTGCTCAAGGTAAATATCCTGATTATTGGAATGCTTATCTTGAAAATAGAGGATGGATGCCTACTTTTGAAGAAGGTGACGAAGAATTATTAAAATATACTGTTGATTATATTGCTTTCTCTTATTATCGTTCAAACACTGTTAAAACAGGTGAATTTGATTATGAAAGACCAGCTCATGAATGTGTAAATGAAAAACAAATTAAAAACCCTCATTGTGAAGCAAATGAATGGGATTGGGAAATCGATCCAGTTGGATTTAGATGGACATTAAATGATTTACATCATAGAACAGGTCTTCCAGTATTTGTTCTTGAAAATGGTATTGGTTGGCGTGAAGATATGAGTCAAGAAGAAGTAGACCAAATGTTAGCTGAAGGTCGTACAATTGAAGATGATTATCGTATTAATTATCATAGAGATCATATCAAAGAAATGGAAAATGCAATCTTTGAAGATGGTGTAGATTGTTTAGGATATATTACTTGGGGACCAATTGATATTCTAGCAAGTATGTGTAACATGGATAAACGTTATGGATTTGTTTATGTAAATAGAACAAATAAAGATTTAAGAGATATGAAACGTATTCCTAAAAAATCATATCAATGGATCAAAAAAGCATTCGAATCAAACGGTGCTGATTTAGACTAGTAATATGTATTTTAGCCTGTTGACAAAATCATTTGTTGACAGGCTTTTATTGTATAAGAAACAATTATTTTTTGGATAATCCGTCCATTAAAAGAAGAAAAAAGGAAAGATAAAATAATAAAAAAGGGAATATTTTTGAATTAAATTTGAGACGAATTTGAGACAAAATAGAGAAGGATATATGATACAATTTATTTGTAACAAATCTAGATAAGTTACCTCAAATCAATAAGAAAGCAGGTAATAATAATTGCTCCTAACAAATAACTTAACACCTGATAGTGCCTGTCGTACCTTCTTAAGTAATGATATCAGTTTTGTTTCTTTTTCCAATGCCATCTTGTTTGATGGAAAACAGGTCATTCATCCTGAAAGACTTGTTCGTTATGAAAATAATATGTCACTTATTATTGATGATACAAAGAGTACAGAAGATAAAAAAAGAAGAAGGAACATTGTCGTAAAAACAGATGTTGATGGTGTCTGTTGTCTCTTCAGTATCGAACA
>NZ_JAJDKB010000092.1:0-4250 GCF_020589955.1 Faecalibacillus sp. TM498 | reverse complement strand
TCTTGAATTCCTACTGCTTTTTTACTATCACTATATTTTAATGCTGGATACCAAAATCAGGTATTATAATTAATAATTGTATTTTGCTCAATAAAGCCCATCAATAATTTGAAATATATATTTTTTTATTTGTTTAACAGCACATACTTATGAAACTTAACTTATAATTATTGTATTTTTTAGATTATTTGATTACAACTATTCTGAATAAATCATTATATAAAAAACATAGCCTCCGTTAATCCCAATTAAACTGTTTTATTAAATATAAAATATGGTATTATAAGCATATAATCAAAATGAAAGGTATTATATATTCATGAACAATACTAAAACTATGATTAAATCATTAAAAAAAGATTTTTTAAAATTATCAATTACTAAGCTAGTTACAATTTTTACTATTTTAATAGCTTTTTTCTCATCTTTATTTGCTAGCATTTCTTCTTTAATAGAAAAAGGTTATACGGAAGAACTTAGAATTAATAATGTTACAATTTCACTCTCTTCTTCTTCAATTTTTATATATTTATTTCTGCCAATAGTTTTTACAATAATAACTCTGGTTATTATTTTCACTCAAAAAGAAGACGATATCACAATAAATTTTAATACATATATTTTCAAATTCTTATGCTTTTTTCAAATAGCATTTTTTTGGTTAATAATATACTTTTTATATATTATAACAACCGATATTTCATCAATTACACTTATTCCTGCAGCAATAATGAGTTTTATATATTTGGTTATCTTTTCAACTTTTTATATAAAATTTAAAAAAAATAACTTTATTAATTTTTTAAATAAATGGTATGGTATACTTCTTTCAATTAGCTGTCTAACAGGTGTATTTTACTATTTATTAAAAATTACATTTGGTGACAAAGACCTATCAATCATGCTTTCAGGATTTGCAATTGTGTGTGCAATATCCTCAATTATTCCAATATATATTTTAGATGATTTAAAATTCTTTAAAAGCGTTAAAGTAAGAAACAAAATGAGAAAAATAATTCATAAATCTGATAGTCCTGCAAAATGTATGAAAATATTTATTTTAATTTCTATTCTGTTATTTCTCCTTAACCCATATTCTTTTAAGAATTACGGAAAAAATATCATTTATTCGGAGGCAGTCTATTCAACAACAAAATCATCCACATATTATTCATCACAAAACAACTTTGATGGTTATTTAGTTTTTAAAACAAATGATAATAAATATATTGCTGTAGAATATAAAATTGCTAAGAAGAAATCAGAAAATGAAAAGCGTACATATATTAACATCTTACCAGGATATAGATATATTAACATAAATGGAATTGAGATATTAGAACAAAAATTTACTGTTAACAAGATCCAAATAAGAAATTAAATTTATTTTTAATAAAATAATTAAATATGACCCATATAAAAAAGATGATATAATTAATACTATTATTATCATCTTTTTGTTTATTCAATTTCTCTTTTGAGTATGATAAAATACACAATTTTTTTATAATTATTTATTATTTAATAAGTATCAACTTATATTAAACATATTCGATATACAAGTATAATAAGAGCTTTAAATTTGCTCTTTGTATTAACTCAATTTACCACTAGCACTGCATTTTAAACTAACAGTTTTTGTAGCACTATTTATAGGATTACCATTTAAATAACAAATAGCCGTAGCAGTTGCTTTTGCTGTATTTCCACTTTTTGAACTAGATTTATTAGTGATTTTCCAAGTAGCATCTGTTATTGAAGTTGATGCACTAGCAGATGTACAACTAGAAGTGCTTCCGTTATATGTAAATGTTCCTTTAACAGTAAGTGACCACATTGTTTTACCTGCTGAGTTTTTACAATAAATTGTTTTACTGCCTTCTTTTGCTGAACGTGCAACTGAATTCGTAACACTAATGGAAATTTCATAATAATAACCATTCTCATAATATGTTGTATTATAATTTTCTTCCAAAGCATTTATATTAGTCGGTAAAATCAACATCAATACTAATGTTAATCCTAAAAGTAATTTTTTCATTTATTCTGTAATCTCCTTATCTTCTGTGATTCTTTCCTCATAATGAATAGGCCACATTTCATCAAATTTCTTTTTTGCTTGATTTACTGTATATATTTCGTAACATGATGTAGCTGCTACAAATAGTAGAATCAAAATGCAAATTGTTGAAATAACGTGTTTTATTTTTATTTTTTTTAAAATATATTTTGTATCTATTGTTTCATAATAAGCAACAACGATATCAATAGGAGTCCCAAATTGTTCTTCTAATTCATGATAAGAAAGATCATCGTATTCATCAATTTGTTCTTTTAAATCGTTTAAATATTTTTTTTCTTTATAACTATGAACAGGAAATAATTTATTAATATCTTTAAAATATTTTTTACTATCTTTCATAATGCTTTGTTCCATGAACAATCAGATCAATACTTTGTACAAGATTATCATAATCTTGAGTAATAGATTCCAAATATTCTTTTCCTTTCTCTTCAAGATGATAGTAGACTCTTGCTTTGTTGCCCACTAAAACAGTATTACTGGTAATATATTCTTCTTCTATAAGCTTATAAATAATAGGATACATGGTTCCATGCTTTGCTTCTATAAGATTGTCTGTTCTTTGTGAAATCTCTTTAATCATTTCATAGCCATACTTATCCTTTTCTTTGAGAATACTTAACAAAAGAAGATCAAGCTTAAATAAATAATTTGTATTTTTTGCCATAATATCCTCCAAAAATGAATTCATTTTATGTACATATTATATACGACATGTATTTTATATACAATAGGTCGTTAAACAAAATAAATATATTGACAACCTAATTAATTATGATACACTTTAAGTAAGGAAAGCGCTTACCTATAATAAAAAAGAAATGAGGTTATTGAAAATGAAAAATATAATAAAAAAATCACTAATTTCTCTTATTACTATTTCTAGTTGTGTAGGTTCAACAACTTTATTATCCAATGCTAAGGAGATTGATAATGAAATAATTCCTCAAACAATTAATATTGAAAACAACAAGATTAATTTTGAAACATATGATGATCAATCATGTTCATATGACTTAGATACTGGGAAATTCGAAATCGAAGGCGTTGGTAGTGTAGTAATCACTACAACAGTAACACATATATATGATACTTCACATACAGAAGAAGAATACTTAGAAATGGACAAACAAAAAACAATTGAAAATTTTGAAAGGTTAAAAAATTCAATTTCAACTTGTGAATATAGTGTTACTGGAATTCCATCAAATGCAGCAAGTGTTAAACAAGCTTCTTTTTCAAAAAATATTGGCGAAATTGTTGGGCAAGTATCTGATGTTTTAGATAAAATATCAAAATTAACTGCTTTATTCTCTTGCCCATGTATTCCATACAGTGGTATGCTTTCTACAATTTCCGATGTAACAGGTATTACTAGTACAGCTTTATCATTAGCATCAAGTAAAATCACATCTAAGTGGGCATATGACTTATATAGAACTTCAAAAACTTACACCGTTGGTAATACAACACAATACGGATATAGATACGTTAATAAGAGAATTATCATGGATCCTACTGTTAAAGGAAAAAAATACAAATCATGCACTTATACTTATGGAAAAACAGGTAGTTGGTGGGTAAATCAAAAACCATATTAAACAAGGAGGTTAAACTATGGATATGTATCTTATTTTATTAGTTACTATAATCTATATAGTTTCAACAATTTATATTATTAAAAATAATATAAAAAATCATATGTTCATTTATGCAGGTATCCTTCTTATGACTTTTACTAGATCTCTTGGAGATAACTGGTATCATAATTTATGCTCTATTATTTTAGCATGTGATACATTAATAATGCTTTATCTTAATAGAAAAAGTAAAATAAAGAATAACAATTAAAATATTAATAAAATTTCATACTAAAATATGGTTTACAAAAACATTAAAAAAGTAAGATTCTAATTATATTCTTACTTTTTTAATTAATCTAATTTTGTCAATTTATTAAAATGCTTATAAATTACATATTCAAAAATTGTATTTTCTATTATTTTTTAAATAAATTATGGCGCTCTAAATAATCGAGTGCTTTAGCGAAATTCGCTCTAAATTATTAAGGGGGATATTGATGTGGAATCAGTATTCCCTCTAAAATATTCTGTGCTTTTTTAAGAGGAAAATTAGGATGATGTCTGGTCCTGGTTTTCCTCCTTTT
>NZ_JAJDKB010000091.1:0-4395 GCF_020589955.1 Faecalibacillus sp. TM498 | reverse complement strand
ATTTTTCCTCCTATTATTATATAGACAATTTTTTGATCTTTTTCTTTTTATTTTTTTTAAAAAAGCAAAAAAAATAACGAAATAAAAATTTCGTCATTAATAAATCCTTTTTAAATACTCTTCTAAACCATTTTCATCTACATGACCAATAACTTCATCTGCCACTTCTTTTAATTGATCAACAGCATTTTTCATAGCAATCCCATGACCTACATATTTAATCATTTCTAAATCATTTAAGCCATCTCCAAAAGCATAACTATGATCTTTATCAATATTCAAATGTTCTAGAACTTTTTCTACACCCGTTGCTTTAGAAGTATCTAAAGCACATATTTCAAATGAATTAGCTGTTCCGTGATGATCAAAATAAAATTTATCAGCAATATAATCAATAATTTTATCATGATCTTTTTTAGCACTTATTTCTATTTTTAAAGTACGATGCATTACTTCTTCTTTATCAAAATTTGTTATTAATTTTTCATGACGAATATCACAAATTTTAAAGAATTCAATAAAATTATGATAAGCAGGATCAATATAACAATCTGTTGCTGTTTCATAATTATATTCACAATCAACACTTTCTAACATTTTCATTAAACCAACCACTTTTTCATAGGGAATTCTATTTTCAAAAATAATTTTATGATTTAATTCCACATGCGCTCCATTACATAAGACAAAACCATCAAATCCAGCCTCAATAATTTGATTAGAAATAAACGCTAAAGGTCTCCCTGAAGCAACAAATAAATAATGCCCAGCATCTTTTAATCTCTTAAGTTCCTTTTTTACTCCTTCAGGGATTTTTAATTCACTATTTAATAATGTTCCATCTATATCAAAAAATAATACTTTTTTCACCATTTTCACCTCAGATGAGATTGTATCATTTTTAACTATTCAATTTGTATAATTTCTAGATAAGAAAAAAACTGTTCAAAAAGAACAGTCTATTTCATATAGTGTAAGTTTTCTAACATCACACCGCATCCATTAGCAACACAATTTAATGCATCATCTGCTACGAATACAGGAACATTTAATTCAGATTCTAATAATCTATCTAAACCAGTTAATAAAGCTCCTCCACCTGTTAAGAAAATACCACGTGATACGATATCAGCAGCTAATTCTGGTGGTGTTTGTTCAAGAACATGTTTAGTTTCTTTAACAATTGTTGCACAAGTTTCTCTAAGTGCTAATTCAGTTTCGTTTGATGTAATAGTAATTGTATGTGGTAATCCAGTTACTAAGTCTCTACCACGTACTTCAAATGTTTTATCAGATGATCCTTTTACAGCAGAACCAATTTCTAATTTAATTTGTTCAGCAGTACGATCTCCAATTAATAATTTATATTTATCTTTAACAAATTTAATAATGTCCGCATCCATGACGTCACCAGCAATTTTTAAAGATGAACTTGTTACAATATCACCTAAAGATAATACTGCAATATCAGTAGTTCCTCCACCGATATCAATAACCATATTACCTGTTGGTTTATTAATTTCAAGACCAGCTCCAATTGCTGCTACTTTTGGTTCTTCTTCGATAAATACCTTTTTAGCTCCACATCTTTCAGCAACATCTCTAATTGCTGATTTTTCAATTGAAGTGATGTTAGATGGACAACAAATCAAGATTGTTGGTCTAGCAAAAATTCCTTTTAAATTTAATTTATTAATAAAATGAGTTAATAAGATTTCAGTAATTCTAAAATCTGCAATAACTCCATCTTTTAATGGTCTAATTGCTTGAACCCTACCAGGAGTTTTACCTAACATATCTTTTGCCTCTTGTCCTACAGCTAATGGCTTTTTAGTTTCTTCATCTATTGACACTACTGAAGGTTCATTGACTACAATACCTTCACCTTTGACATAAATTAATATATTTGCAGTACCTAAATCGATACCAATTTCTTTTGATAATGCCATTATTTCTCCTCCTTGTATGTTTTTTCCTCAATATTGTATCACGATTTTATTGAATTACAAGGCAAAAAAACAAAAGACACTAATTTTTTTATAAATATAAATTTATCATGATGACGTCTTAATTTTTTCAATTTTTTGATTAAAATATTTATCAGGATTTACAGTTTTATCATCAATTGAAACAATAAAATGTAAATGTTTTTTTAATGTTGATTGATAAACATTATTTCCTGCTTTTCCAATAACATCTCCTTGTTTCACTTGATCTCCTTTTTCAACTTTAATATCATCTAAAGATTGATAAATTGTTTGAATACCTTTTTGATGTTCAATCGTAACAATCCATCCTAATAAAGAATCATTTTCTTTTCTAATAACAGTCCCACTTGCACTCGCATAAACATCAAAGCTTTCATTATCCTTTGTATAATCAATCCCATCATTAGGACGATAGACTCCTTCAAAATAAACAAGTGCTTCTTCTAATTTTTTATCATCTAAAGACGTATCATAAAAACCCTTACTTACTTTAACATCATCATTAACTGGTTTTTTTAAGATTTCACTTCCTTGATTTTTATTTTCATCTTTTGTTTCTACCGAAACTACTGGTACATCTTCGAATGGTTTTAAATTCTTAACAATTTCCTGAATAACACCGGCACCTATTAAAAATAATAAAAGTGAAGTCATAAAAATAAATGTTTTTTTATTTCTCTTCAATAATCCTTTCATGCTTTTCACCTCTTAAGAAGTGTAACCATAAAATCATTCTTTATTCTTTGAAATCTCTACTCCTTGATAATAGTGTTTTAAAATAGCTTGATAATTATATCCTTCCTTTGCCATTCCTTGTGCACCATATTGAGACAACCCAACTCCATGTCCACATCCTTTAGTCACAAAAATATAAGAATTTCCTTCTTTAACTATTTCAAAATCACTTGAAGACAATTGTAGTTTTTCTCTTATTTCCCTACCACTATATTGTTTTTGATTAATAAGAATAGATTTAACTCTCCCACTAGGATAGTGTTCTAAAAAACGATATTGAAACGAACCTCCAAAAAGTGAATTAAGCTGTGCTTTAGTATATTTTACTTTTCTTATAAACTGAGGATCATATTCTTGATCCCAATGTGAATCTACAGAAACCAAATACGGTTGACTTGAACCTTTAAAATAGTTTTCTACATTTTCGCTTTTTCCATTACTGCTTGAATAAAAAAGAGCTGAAATACACTTTCCTTGGTAAGTTAAGATTTCCCCCTTAGTTTCTACAATAGCTTTTTGAACTTTCTCTTTATATTCTTCATAACGATCACTCCATGAAACCTTCATCTTTTCATCATCTAGATAAACTTGTGTATTGGTTGTATTATCTACACTTAATAAACGCGAATAAACAAAAGTTCGACTTGCGACAACTTGTGCTTTAATTGCTTCAAGTTCAAAACTTGCCGGCATTTCTCCAGCAACGACCCCTAATAAATAGTCATCTAAAAGAATTTTTTGTGTATTATCTCCAACTTGTACACTTACATAAACATCTTCATTTTCTTTTCCTTTATATAAAGAATCTTTCTCTTTAGTTGGTTGATACAACAAAATAATCGCTAATAAAATAAATAGAATAAGTAATAATTTAAAAAAAATAGTTTTCATATTTTAATATATGAAAACTTAAATTAAAAATGTATTGTTACAAAATCTAAAATAAAAGATGCAAATAAATAACCCAAAGATACAGAAGCAACAAGATATAAACAATAAAATTGTTTTAATTTCCCCTTAAGAATATATTTTTCATAATGAAAACAACTTAACCCATACATTGAAGATAAAATAGAAAACAAATAAACAATTAACTTTAATATCTGATATGACATATATTTCTCCTCATATAACCCATTAATCTGCATATAATAAACAGGGTGATCATTTTGACAAATAAAACTTTACAATATCTTATCTATAATCGACTCTATTCAGCAAGTATGTACGAACTTCTTGCAACCCAAGCTCCTACAAATATATTACAAACTCAGATGAAACTTTACCAAGAAGAAACACTTAATAATGTTTCTTATCTTGATCGTTATTATCAAGAATTAAACACATCAAGTTATCATCCAATTGTAAAAGAGCCTGTTAATCAAGGAAGTTTTAAAAAAAATATATATTGGATGTTAGAGTATGAAGGATCAAGCACGAAAATATTTTGCAGTGAAAGTTTTAACGCGAATAACGACGAACAAATAAAAAACCTAACCTCCTATATTTCTTCTATAATTGATCAAAGAAACACAAAACTAACAAATATATATTTGAATATACTTGATGAAGAAATCGCAAATAAATAAAAAACATCACCGAAGTGATGTGATTTACAAATGGTGACTCGTACGGGATTCGAACCCGTGAATGCATGCGTGAAAGGCATGTG
>NZ_JAJDKB010000090.1:0-4643 GCF_020589955.1 Faecalibacillus sp. TM498 | reverse complement strand
AAGTGCTTGAAAGTATAGTGTTTATGCGGATAATCGCAAATTAGATATAAAATTTTGATTTAAATACTATAAAATTATTAGAAATGAAACACAATTATATATAAGTTATAGGGAGATATAAAAATGAGTATTTTATTTATTAATGGAAGTCCTAATAAAAATGGAAATACTGTAAGACTTACTAAAAAATTCTTAAAAGATCAAGAATTTAAAACATTAAATCTAGTTGATTATAAAATCTACAGTTATGGTCAAAACTTTGAAAATGATCAATTAGATGAAGTTATTGAACAAATGAAACAAGCAGATACAATTGTTATTGGTTCACCACTTTATTGGCATAGTATGTCAGGAGCTATTCGTAATGTTTTAGATCGTTTTTATGGTTATGTAGATGAAAGTTTATTACAAGGGAAAGATATGTATTTTGTTTTCCAAGGATATGCACCTACAAAGGAACAATTAGCTGCTGGTGAATATACAATGAGTCGTTTTGCTAAACTATATGGTATGAACTATAAAGGGATGATTACTGAATAAAAAGACTATAAAGAAACCTAGATTTTAGGTTTTCATTATAGCCTTTTTTATAGCTTTAAATATTTTTCAAGTTTGGTGAATTTTGGAATACATATAAAATGTTTATCAAGAAAATTCTTGAAAAAACTGATGAATGTTCCATTAAACAAAGCAACAATAATAGTTCCTATACCAATACCAACAATTCCATGAAATAAGAATAAAGACATGATAAAAGATAAAATAAGGAATGTACAATCAAAGCAAGTTTTAAATATTTTTAAAGTAATATGATATTTTTTTGATATTTCTTGAACAAAAAAATCATAGATTTGAGGATATAAATAAGATTTATAAAACATAGCGACAGCCATTGCCGAAAGTATAAAACCGATAAAAAAATAAACAATACGTAATTGAAAACATATTTCATTTTGTCTTTGAAAGAAAGGAAGAATTATTTTCCAAATATCTGCCATTGTTGCATATAAAACACCTGTGATAAAAGAACTCAAATATGCCATTTTAAATTTCTTCATTAAAATACAAAAAATGATAAAAATAATTCCTTCAACAATATATTCTGCCTGACCATAAGTAAGTGAATAAACTTTTTCACTTAAAATATAAGCGGGTCCATTTATAGCAGATAGCCCCATGTTTGCAATAGTCAGTAAGTCTATTGAAAATGATAAAACTAATATTGCAATTAAATACAATATCTCACTATTTATTCTTCTTTTTTTCATTTTAACCACCTCACCATGCATTATAGAAGTATTTATCAATAAAATTAAAAATGTTTCCAAAATGGAAACATTTCTAGACATATCTACAATGGGTAGATAGTCCTTTTCTTTCTATTTTAATTTGATTCATGTATAGTTGAAGTAGGAGGTAAGGTATATGGATAATGATAGATTTGCTAGAACAATAAAAAATGCAAGACTTAAAAAAGGGTACACTCAAAGTCAACTTGCAGATTTACTAAATGTCAGCAACAAAACAATTAGTAAATGGGAAACAGGAAGAGGTTATCCTGATATTACCTTACTTGCTAAGATAACATCTATTTTAAAATTAGACTATGAAGAACTCCTTCAAAGCAATGAATATATTATTCAAAAAAGAAAGAAAAAAAGAAAAGATATTTTTATCATCAGTATTGTTTGTTTTATTTTTGCAATTACACTAATTGGTATGTATAAAGTCCAAAAACAGCAAAAATATGAAAATAATTATAATAATATCATTCAAAGATTATGCAGTGATTATTATGTAGGTGACCAATTGGCTTTAGCTTATCGTGAACCTGCTTCGTTAGTGGTTATGTATTCGGGTGGGTTGACACAAAAGAAAGTTATTCAATTTTGTGATTATTTAAATATTAATGATTTTAAAAAGATTAAAACAATTAAAACAGAATTTTCAAATAATCCTACAATTTCTTATATTGATCAAGATAATCAAGAAAAACAATATGAATTTTATATTATGAGTCAAAAAGGTGATATAAAAGTAACGATTGTCATACTTAAAAATAATATCATTAAAATCCTTGATGATGAGAATCATCAAGTTCATTATTATCAAAGTCAAAATATAAATTATGAAAAACTTAATATAGATCATTTACCTTGGTAATACCAAGGTGTTTTTTTATAAAAATGTTATAATTTTTGTAACATATGATACCTTTAAAAAGTATTACTAATGAAAGGAGGTTTTTGTATGGAAGAAGTGATTCAACGAGAAAAAGAACTGGTTTATCGTTTAGCTTTTAGTCAATGTCATCAAAAAGATCAAGCAGATGATATCTTTCAAAATGTGATGTATCGTTATATGAAAAGAAAACCTGTTTTTGAATCTTTAGAACATGAAAAAGCTTGGTTTATAAGGGTAACACTTAATTGTAGTAAAACATCTTTGAAGTCTTTTTGGCATAATAAAGTAGATGAAATCGATGAACAAACTTATATTTTTGAAAAGCAAGAAATTGATTTGACCCCTTATTTAAATAAGCTTTCTAAAAAGTATAATGTAGTTCTTTATTTATTTTATTATGAAGGATATTCAACAAAAGAAATGGCAGAATTATTACATATCAAAGAAAATAATGTTCGTGTTTTATTAAACCGAGCAAGAAATCAATTAAGAAAGGAGATAGAGGCTGATGAAAAATAAATCATTTAAAAATTATTATGATGAAATTCAAGTTGATGAAAATCTTCTTCAACAAATTCCTATAAAAAAACATCATTACTATAAACCTATTTTAATTATTTCTTGTGTAGTTCTTTTATTTGTATTAGGTATTCAAAACAAAGAAACAAAAGATACATTTGAAATTCTTGCTTATAATCAAACCTATAATTCTATTACTACTCAAGCAACACCGATGGATTATTATTTAATTCATGATCAGGTCGATATAATGGATAAAGTGCAATTGAAAAAGAAATATGAAGAAAAGTATTTTTCTAAAAAAATAGATTTTAAACAATCGCAATTAGATTTAAAAAATTATGATGGAAAATATTATTTAGATGGGTATCTTACAACAAGTTATTTTACAGTAGATGTACAAAGTGATGAAATTGAATCAATTCGTATTGTTCAAGGAGGAAATCCTTTGGAGATTCATCTAGGTGGAAAAGTCTATCAAAGTGATACTACGATTTCTTATGATCTTTATAAAAAATATTATCATACAAAAAAAGGCTTAAAAGTTATTTGGAAACCAGAAGATTATCTTTTTAACTCTAAGATAAAAGATATTTCTGATAATTTTAGAATTGAAGTGAACTATAAATCAAAAGCAAGTAAACTTTTTGAAGTAGAACTTTCTTTTAATCAAAAAGGACAAATGTTTGTTCAAAAAAGAAAAGCAAAACGTACAGAAATTAATACTGAATTAAAGCAATCAAAACATAAATACTTACGTTTTAGTACTTTAAGTGAATCAGAAACAATCAAAGAATTAAAAGAACTCCTTCCTCAAGAAGTTATAGATGAATTGATGAAAAATGGTTATGTTTATGAAGATAAAAAAGAAAATTATTTTAATTTCAGTAATGATAAAGATGAACCAACTTTAAGACTTGATGTTAGTTATGATAAAAATAACAAAATCATTCAATATGTTTCAAAAGAATATGGTTTTACAGATAGTATTACATCAACTCTTGAAAAAGACCCAATAGAAATTATTAAACATGCACAAGATATTTTGATGAATCAACAACTTCCTCTTACAGAAGTCATCCTTCCTAGTCATTATAGTGGAGGAAACTATAAAGCATATATTGATGATTCTTATCAATATGTTATTCAAACAGATATCAATATGCTTGTTCGTATAGAAAAAAGAGAAGAAAATGATATTGTAGAAAAAGAAGTCACTTCAAATATTTATAGCTATGATGATATCACTTCAGCAATTAATACAGTTATTGATTATTTTAATGAAAATTTTAAAGGCTGTACATTAAAAGAAATTTATTATGCGGGAGATAATGAAAATTATTTTAAAGAAATACTACAACAATATGGTGCAGATGAAGCTATTGTTTTAACATCAACATTTGATGTTGATGGAAGTGGTGGAGATGGTTCTTTAAATCCTAATAGTACTTATAAAGATTGGATTTGGTTACTTGTAAGAAATAAACAGGGTGAATGGAAACATGTAGATCATGGTTATTAAAATGGTATAAAAAAGATGAGCATCCATCAAGGATGCTCAATCTCTATACAAACATTACACTTCCAACATGGTTATTATAAACTATTTTATTGAATAAATTAAACAAAATAATTAAAAAAATTAATTTTCACATAATCCATTGATAGAAGAGTATAAAATAGAAAAAATAGTTATTTTGATAATAAGTTTTTTATTATTTATTATGTTATTTTAGTTTGAAAAAATGAATCAGTATAATAATATAATTCCTTTTTAACAAATTATTTCCCAAGAAATAATTCATAAATTGGAAGATTTAAAATAAAGGAGAAAGATGATGACGAAAGAGAAAATAGAAAATAAATTATTTTGGCATTATTTATCAGGAGCTAACTATATAAAATTCAAGTGATTTTATGAAAAAGTTTGAAAATATTTA
>NZ_JAJDKB010000089.1:0-4783 GCF_020589955.1 Faecalibacillus sp. TM498 | reverse complement strand
TAGCCATAATAAAAAGTGAACCTCCTAAGTTGTCCAACTTTTTCAGTTCACTTCATCTCCCTCATTTTTTTATTCTGTTGGATGACGATCACCTAATAAATAATCATCTACATGTTCAAAGATATATTGAATAGATAATGGTTTTCTTCCTGTAAGTGAACTAAAATCACTAACAGGAACATCTAAATAGCCTTGTGTGACAGTTGTTCCAAAAGTAACCATTCCTTCTGATGTTGCTTTAATTGGACTTTTTGAAAAATCTCCATCCGTATTTCTAGGAACACCAATTGAATCAAAATAAGCATAAAGTTCATCATCTGTAAGTCTTGTATAAGTGATATGATTTCCTGTTGCTTTGTTTCCAATAGCTAAGAAATCTTCATAAGATAGTGGTTCTAAACCATTAATATTTAAAACAGCTCGATGTAATAAATGATTATTTAAAGCACAAGCTGCTGCATAAGCGCAATCCTTACGTGAAATAAACCACACACGCCCATCACCCATGTTTTTAGAAATTGTTGTTTCTTTAGCTTCTACTGCTCTTAAATAGTCACTTGTAAATGCTTCAACAAAAAGAGAATTTCTTAAAAAGATATAATCAAGCGATGTATTTTGAATAATTGCTTCTGTATAAGAATGATCTACATTTTCAATGCTTGGGTTAAATGGATGTGCTGCTGATAAAACAGATGTATAAATAATTTGTTTAACATTTGCTTTCACACATGCATCTACTGCATTTTTATGAGCTTGTCTTCTTTTTTCACCTACAAAAGGCATTGAAATCAATAAAACCTTATCCGCATTTTCAAAAACTTTAACAAGTCCTTCAGGATCATTAAAATTAGCTATAGCTGTTTGAATCCCTTGTTCCTTATATTCTTTTAAACTTTCTTCTTTAGGTGCTGTAAATACTAAATCTTCTTTGTTCATCAATTCTAAAGCATATTTAGCCACTAATGAACCAAAATTTCCATCAACACCATTAATAACAATTTTACTCATCGTTCATACCTCCACATGTGAAAATTATATCATGAATATTTTTATAAAATAGACCTTAAAAATTAATAAAGACTATAAGTTTTTCTTATAGTCTAAAATAATCTTCTACATATTTCATAAATTGTTGTATCGCCTTTTTTCCATTATCTTGATGATATCCTACAGCATAATCAGCATGATGATGACTTTCTTTTAAAGGAATCACTGCTACTTGATCATTTTCACTAATGACCTCTGTGGCCGAAAGTCCTATTCCTTCCCCTAAAGAAATAGCCATCACATATTCATTTAAATCATCTACTTCTTTTTTTATATAAGGAATCATTCCATCTAAACGGAAAGCTTCCATATAATCATGATAGTACTCTTTTCCTTGTTTTTTCGATAAAACAATAAGAGGTTCATTTTTGATATCTTTAATTGTTACATATTCTTTATGACTTAAAGGATGTTCTAAAGAAGTAACGACACAAACATGTGAATGATAAATTGTACGATAAATAAGATCTGGATAATTTTTAAAGTTATTACTTAAGCCAAAAGCAATATCTATTTCTCGATTGTTTAATTTTTCAATACAGGTAAATAAATTAAAAGCTTTGATATCAATTGAAATAGTATCGTTTTCTTTGAATTGTTTAACAATAAATGGTACATGCTTTCTTTCAAAAGGACCTGTAATCCCAATCGTTAACACATCTTTTTGTAAATTTTCTTTAATATCATTATATTCATTTTTATAATCACTCAATAATTTCTTTGCAAGATCATAATACCTTTTTCCTTCTTCTGTTAATGTTGGATAATAAGTCCTACGATCAAAAAGAGAAAATCCCAAATCATTTTCCAATTTTGTGATTTGCTGAGAAATTGCTGATTGTGATAGATAAAATTTTTTGGCTGCTTTTGAAAAACTTCCTTGTTCGACTACTGCTATAAAATAATAAATTACTTGTTTAAACATCTTTATCACCCTATCTATCATATCATTTTATTCACATTAATGCTCAAATTGTGCGCAAAAAAAGTGAATAACTTAAGTTATTCACTTTATTCACAACAATATTCACAATACACAAATAAAAAAACACATTTAAGATGTGTTTATCACAAACTGGCAGGGGTAGTAGGAGTCGAACCCACATCAACGGTTTTGGAGACCGGTATTCTACCATTGAACTATACCCCTAGTTGGGTTTGCCTAATTAATATATCATATAAAAAACAATTAAGCAATAGTTAATTGCCTATAAATTAAAAAAAATGTCTCATAAGATAATTTTGAGGAGGTTAAATATGAATGAATTAGAATTAACTATATCCTCTATCAAAATACAAACATTTAAAGATATCTATAAAATGAATGTGGCTTTTGATAAAGGAACTATTTTTAAACAATTGGATAAACCATGGGTGATGCAACGTGGATGATACATTATTACAAATAAGTAAATTGGATTTTTGTATCCAAGATGTTACTTTGTTTTTAGATACCCACCCTAATGATCAAGAAGCTAAAAAATATTATAAAGAAGGGATGAAGCATCTTTTAAAGATGAAAGAAACTTATTTAAAAAATGGCGGTGCTCTTACAAATAGAGACGGAAAGAATATTGAAAACTATATTAATGAACCATTTCCTTGGATGAAAGGAGGATCAACATGTGGTTGTATGAAAAGCGCTTGCAATATCCCGTTAATGTAAGAAAACCTGATGCTAAAACTGCTAAAATCGTTATTTCACAGCTTGGTGGACCTAATGGTGAATTAGGAGCAGCACTTCGTTATCTAAATCAACGCTATACGATGCCTTATCCAAGAATTCAAGCCTTATTGACAGACATTGGAACAGAAGAACTTGCTCATGTTGAAATTATTAGTACCCTTTTCTATCAACTTACCAATGGTCTAACACCTCAAGAAATTAAAGAAGGTGGATTAGATGCCTATTTTACTGATCATACATTAGGTGTCTATCCAACAAATAGTGCGGGTATTCCTTTTAGTGCCGATACTTTCCAATCTGTGGGAGATCCTATTTCTGATTTAACAGAAGACATGGCTGCTGAACAAAAAGCTAGAACCACTTATGATAACATTCTTGCTTTAAGTAAAAATGAAGACGTCAATAAAGTCATTCGTTTTTTAAGAGAAAGAGAAATCGTGCATTATCAACGTTTTGCTGAAGGACTTGAATATGTCAAGAGTCAATTAAATAAGAAGAACTACTACGCTTATAATCCCTCATTTACTTCATCAAAACGTGAACAAACATGTGAATAAGGTGAATAACTTAAGTTATTCACCTTTTATGCACTTATTCACACTTTCCCCACAAATATTCACTTAAATCTGTTGCTAAAAACATTTGTATTTCTTGAGCCATTTCCTTATTTATCTTAGAAATTCTCCCTTTATTTTCTACATAAACATCGATATATCTTTTTTTAGCCGGTATTTGTTTACAAAAAAACTCTTTATTTTTTCCTTTATAAACACAATTTAATTGTCGAAAATCATCCCATAACTGTTTAATTTCTTTATCTTTTATTAATAAATCAATAAAATTCTTTTCTTGAAGATAAAAATCATCTTCTTTAACTACACCTCTATCAACTGCTTTTTTAATAACATAAGATAAATATTGCATCGCATAACGATCTTCATCACAAATATAAACATGTGAACACTTCAACATCATTTTTGTAAAAAGAACAGCTTTATCTTCATGTTTAAAAATAAGTTCATCTTTCTTGTCATTTACTTTGAGATCCTTATAAATCATTTGTATCATCTCTAAATCACAAAATCCATAACTATACATATTTCCTAATGTATATTCCAAACGATCTGCAGAAAGTTTAGGAGATTCATTATCAGCCAGCGGATATAAATGATAGTTACAAACATCTTCTATCGTTAAATGATACTTATGCAACAAAGAAACTAATAAGGTATCTTGTTCAATTACCTTTTTCGTATCTAATTCTGTTGATTCTTGTTTTAAATGATCTTGGTGATAGAAATCTATCGTATGTGCAAAGACAGGAGTTGCTATATCATGAAGCAAACCTGCAACTGTCTGTCTAAGATCATGTGAAAAATGATAAACAATTAATGCAACCCCTATACTATGTTGATAACGAGAATATGGTACAATGTTTGAAAAGAAGTCAAAAGCAGTATATTCCACTCCACAATTCATCCCAATATCTTTAAGTCTTTGCATTGATGGAACATGTATAAGACTATTTATAAATTCTAAATGCTCTTTTTCATAAATTTTCCATAAATTATTCAATTTTTTTCAACTCCTTAAAATTTTAAATTACATTCATTCTATCACACTTTTTTAAAGTATATTAAAATAGAGTAAAATTTATTTTAATATTTTTTTAAATAAAGCTTGATTAAAGTGAAAATATATGTATAATTATAAGGGCAGTAACGGGAAGTAGCACAGCTTGGTAGTGCACCTGGTTTGGGACCAGGGGGTCGCAGGTTCAAATCCTGTCTTCCCGACCATTTATAAAAATTGGGGCCATAGCTCAGCTGGGAGAGCACCTGCCTTGCACGCAGGGGGTCAGCGGTTCGATCCCGCTTGGCTCCACCAATTAATTTAATAAATTTCAATATTATGGCGGGATAGCTCAGTTGGCTAGAGCATTCGGTTCATACCCGGAGTGTCGAGGGTTCGAATCCCCCTCCCGCTACCATTAATATTGCGGAGATTTACCCAAGTCTGGCTGAAGGGACTGGTCTTGAAAACCAGCAG
>NZ_JAJDKB010000009.1:0-79376 GCF_020589955.1 Faecalibacillus sp. TM498 | reverse complement strand
TCAAGCCTTATCATTAAGTTAATTATTTTTTGTCCAACAAAGTCGGTTCACTTCAGAGACCTCATTTTTATTATGCACAATTGTGAATAACTTGTGATTTATGTGCATTAATTGTTTATAAGAATAATAATGATCAAAGAAACAAATAAAATCGTTACAATAGCTGCTAATGCTAAAATAATTTTATTGGTCTTCTCTTTAAAAATCTTTTTTAAAAGATAATAAAGACCAACACCGACAAGTACTCCTGTTGTATTCGTAATTAAATCTGTAATATCACTTGCCCCTATACAAAAAATATATTGAGATAATTCTAATGAAATGCTTAATAGAAAACCTAGAAATACTGTTCGCTCACTGTTGATATTTAATGTTTTTAAATAAAGACCAAAAGGAATAAAAATAATGACATTATCAAGAACTTCTCTTATTTGAAAGCCTGTTTTATTTGGATAATAGAAGGGGATCAAATTGAAACTTCTAAAATGTGGTAGTTGTTCAATAGAAACAGATAATTTAAAAAGTATAATCCAAATGATTAAAAACAAATAAATGGTAAATAATATATGTGTAGTTTTTTTCATAAAGACTCCTTCTATAAAAATAGGTTGATGAAGCATCAACCTATTTTAATTAACTTTTAAATTTGTAAAGATTGTATTTAGCCACTAAATCTAATACTTTTTCAATATTTTTTTCTTCGATAACATAATCACGACTTGCATATCTACCTAGATCAGTTGGTGATTGAATTGAATAATAAACACCTATTGTATAAAAATTTTTATTGATTGGATCATTGTAAAAATCATCATATTTTGTAATGAGTTTTTGATTGATAATATCGTTTATAAAATTCACGAAATTTGTATTATCTTTAGATGATTTCTTTGGACCAGTACTATAATTAATATCAGTTACATCGATTCCTTTATATTTAAGTTCAGTTTTTGTTTCATAGTTAGTCATAAATGAAAAACTAAAACTAGCTGATCTAATTGAGGAAGTAGATGGTACTTCATAAATTGAATGAAATCCTTTTGTATTAGCATAAATACTTGAAAAACCGATACAACTTACGACTAAAAGAATAAAGATCGTTGGGATTTTCCAATTAAAGTAAACTTTTCTTTTAGAAAAATAATACATAATTAAATAAATCATAAAGATTATTGTAAATGATAGAACATTTGATTTGAAATCTGTGGTATACATAACAAGTAACATCGCAAATGTTCCAAGAATAATAATTGATGGATACATAAAGAATGATTTTGTATGTGATTCACTTTGTTCAACTGTACGCTTGATAAATAAGCGATAGTTTACAAAAGAGAGAACTAAACTGATGATCAACCAATAGATTGATGAGATATGAGTTACATGTAGTTCTATATATTTCATTTGCGCTAATCCATTATAAGGAATACTTAAATAATAAAGAATAGCATTAAGACCTTGTGTATAATTTCCTTCACCAAGCATCATTTTATATACGATATTTGTGGCACAATTATTAAGTGCAATATAGATAAGTAGAGGAAGGAAAATATAAGCAAATGAACAAATAAAGTTATCAACACTATTTTGGGTTAAAAGAGTAATTGTTGTAATAAGGGTATTCATGGCAAACATATGGACGATTGTCAAAATTATTGTTAGAATAAAGCTGCTAAAAGAAATATTCATTTTATAAGCAACAATGCTTTGAGTAATGAGTTGATAAATAACAACAGGTAGAATAGTTGCAAAGTAAGAAAATAGACTTGTTGTTAAGTAAAGTGATTCTTTCTTTATTGGCAAGGAAAAGTAAAGTATATTACTTTTCTTTTTTTGTAAAAAAGAAAATAAATAAATAGGAACAATACATGATAAACCTAATCCATAGACAAGGGAAAGAACGCCTGTTGTACATAATGTAGGTGTATGTTCATTGAACATCCAAAAAGGAATAATGATTCCAATTACATAAATAAGAATAAGATATTTCTTATTTTGTTTTATTAAATATTTAGAATAATCTTTATTAATCATAGACACCATACCCCTTTCTTTCCATTTCATATATAAATATTTCTTCTAAATTTACAGGTAAAACTTCTAACATAATAGGATTGAACATTCTTAAATAATCTTTAATTTCATTGATGTCTCCCTTAACAACCATATTGATCACTCTTGATTGTTTATGGAAAGAGAGAACATCTAAATGACTGAATTCTTCTTTGTTTAATTCTTCTTTAAAAGCTAATTGTATTTTATGAATATGATCTTTAATATCATAGAGATCACCAGATGTTGTCATACATCCATTTTCTAAAATACCAAAACTATCACAAATATCTTCTAATTCTCTTAAATTATGAGATGAAATAATGACTGTCATATTTTCATCAATCATTTGATTTATAGCTTTTTTAAAAGCTAAACGCATAACAGGGTCTAAACCATCAAAAGCTTCATCTAATAATAAATATTTTGGTGCAATTGCAAGTGCTAAAGCAAACATTGCTTGTCTTTTCATTCCTTTTGAATAGTCTTTTAAAGGTTTATTTTGTGGTAAACGGAATAAATAAACATAATGTTGATAGGTTTCTAAATTGAATTGTGGATAAAAAGTAAGATAGAAATCTTTCATTTCATCAATAGTAGCAAAGTGAAAATAGTAGGGATCATCACTAATGAATAAAATATCTTTTTTAACATCAGGATTTTCATAAACATCTTTTCCATCAAATAAAATACTTCCTTCATCGCATTTAGAAATCCCATTTAATAAATAAAGTAAGGTTGATTTCCCAGCTCCATTAGGACCAATCAAACCAAAAATACTTCCTGAGGAAATTGTGACATTTAAATGATTTAAAACATTTTTATTTTCAAAAGATTTCATCACATCTTTAATTTCAATCATACAGTTTCCTCCTTATATACTTCTTCAATAATTTCTAATAATTTGTCTTTGGTAATTTGATGCTTTTTCATTTCATTGACACATCCTTTAAAATCATCTAATTTATCGTCTTTAATCAATTGATCAGTTTGATTATCAGCAATAAAACATCCTTTTCCTTTAATGGAATAAATATAACCTTGGTTCTCTAATTCTTGATAGGCCTTAGAAACAGTATTAGGATTAACGCCAATATCTGTTGCAAGAGATCTTACCGAAGGTAATTTATCATTAGGAAGTAAAATGCCAATAGAGATAAATTCTAAGATTTGTTTTTTGAGTTGTTCAAAAATAGGAACTTTATTTTGAATATCTATTATAAACATAGAGCCCTCCTAACTGTATTAGTGTCACTAGTACACTAATACAGTATAATACATTTAATGATTTGTCAATAAGGTAAAGAAAAAAAGAACTCAATCATTGAATTCTTTTTCGTGTTTTTTGAAAAAATCATAAAAATAGCGAACATTTTCTAATTTATACCAAGGGGTAACTTCGTATTCTCTTGCATCTAAATTATAAATTTTAGCGTTTAAAGTACCTAACATAAAAGGAGAGTGTGTCGCAATAATAAACTGACACCCTAAATAATGTGTTAGTTCATTAATTTCTTGAGCTAAAGCAACTTGATTTGCAGGAGATAAAGAAACTTCTGGTTCATCTAATAAATAAATAAAGAGCATTTGGTAAAAGATATTCTTGAAAGAACTGTAAAGAGGTTTCACCATTGGAATACTTTTCTTGAGAAAAAATGATATTTTCAATACGTTGTTCTTTCTTTTTATTTAAAACACTTTGTGCTTTTTCTAAAGATAATCCTTCTTGCATATAATCATAAGTTAAACCATGTTCTAAAATAGCTTTTTGTTGTATTTTTTTAATTTCATATAAAATATCTTCACTTTTAATATAACGACTATTTTCAGGTAGTTGATAAAAAGGAATACCATTTTCATTGCTGCCTAAACTATAAGCACATTCATTTTCAAATCTTTCACAATAATTTTCATAGTAAGCATTACTTGCAGGCATTTCTTTTCCTTTTATTTTTAATTTACCAGCAATGATGTTAAGAAGTGTGGATTTTCCACAACCATTATTTCCATAAAAAATGGTAATAGGTGCAAAAGAAAAAGGCTCTATGTACTTATCTCTAAAGATATTATAGGGATAAATATTAGGATTTTTGAGTGTTTGATTGCTTAATTTAAAACTGCTTAAATAGATCATAGAATAACCTCCTTTAATAATTTTATTTTATTGAACTTTCAATATAAAAACAATTGAGAAAGTTAATAAAAATTATTATTTTTGTTTAAACAACTAAAGAAAGAAGTTATATAATTATTGATAAATATTTTGTATAATATTTTAAAAAGAAGGGAAAGTTATGAAAAAATTATATTTAATAGGTGGAACAATGGGTATTGGCAAAACAACAACGTGTCAGATCCTTAAAAGAAAATTAGATAAAAGCGTTTTTATAGATGGAGATTGGTGTTGGGATATGCATCCGTTCATGGTTAATGAAGAAACAAAAAAGTTAGTTTTAGAGAATATCTGTATGTTATTGAATAAGGATTTAAAATGCAGTGTATTTGATCATATTATTTTTTGTTGGGTCATGCATGAACAAAGTATTATTGATGTTCTACTTTCACATCTTGATTTAAAAGATGTAAAAGTGATATCTATTTCTTTAGTTTGTCAAAAAGAAGCTTTGGAAAAAAGAATTCAAAAAGATATCGATCAAGGAATTAGAAAACCAGATGTCCTTGCTCGTAGTGTAGAAAGATTAGAAATGTATCAAAAATTAAATACATATAAAATTGATGTTTCTAATAAAACAATTGAAGAAATTGTTAAAGAAATAATAAAAGTAGGTGATGAAAATGATTAGACATATTTTATTTTGGAATTATACAAAAGAAGTTAAAGAAAACCATTTAGAAAAGGAAACACTTCAAAAATTAAAAGAATCGGTTCAAACTTTAGAAGGAATTGAAGGCTTATTATGTGTGGAAATGGAAGAAAACTTGACTTCAGGTTATGATCTTGTTTTTTATAGTGAATTTGAAAATTTAGAGGCATTAAAGAATTTTCAAAATCATTCATTACATGAAGCACATAAAAAGCGTTGTAGGAATCTTGTTTGTGAGCGTTTATGTGGAGATATTGAAAGATGAAAACAGAACATATTGAAGTTGTAGATTATGATTCGAAGTGGGTAAATGATTTTAATCAAATTAAAGGGGAAATAGAAGAAGCTTTAAAAGATTTAGTGCTTGTTGTTGAACATGTAGGGAGTACATCTGTTCCTTTACTAGCAGCTAAACCAATCATTGATTTAGATGTTGTCATTGATCGTAAAGATTTAAAAGAAGTGATTTTTCTTTTAGAAAAGCATGGTTATATTTATGAAGGCGATTTAGGTCTTAAAGATCGCGAAGCTTTTAGATATGAAGGAAAAGAGCATTTAAGAACACATCATCTTTATGTATGTCCACAAGATTCTAAAGAATTGAAACGACATCTTGCTTTTAGAAATTATTTAAGAAAACATCCAAATACTGTAAAAGAATACGGTAAAATTAAAAAAGAAGCAGCAAAGTTGTATCCAAATGATATTGAAAAATATTGTATGTATAAATCACAAATTATTGAAAAAATTTATAAGGAAATAGGTTTATAAAAATGAAAAAAAGTTATAAAGGATTTATGGTATGGCTGGTTTTATTTTGCGTAGGTGTGTTGGCGATTATTTTTATGGATATCAAGAATATAGATTTAGTAGGTTTGGTTTTAGGTAATTATATGTTTATAACTCTTGCCATTCTTACGGGCATGATTTATAAAAATGAGGCAATCTATTGGTATACAGGGATTTCTTATCAAGAAGCATGTGCGGTTACAAGCAAACAAAGAAAAGAGTATGCGTATAAACATTTTATAAGATTTTTAATGGTTTGTTTAGGTTATTTTGTTTATTCAATTATTGCCTATTTTTTATCATTTTCATTTTGCATGAGTATCATTATTTGTTGTCTTTTAATGACAGTTTGCGCATTAAGTACGGTGTCAATTAAGTTATAGGAGTTTTTATGAGTTTTATTACAACATATACAAAAAAATATTTTGATCCATTAAATGTTGATGAAAGTTTATTAGATATTAAAGATATTGCACATGCACTTTCTTTAATATGTCGAGGAAATGGACATGTTCAATATTTTTATTCCGTAGCTCAACATAGTCTTGCTTGTGCTAAGGAAGCAAAGACAAGAGGATATAGTAAAGAAGTTATTTTAGGATGTTTGTTGCATGATGGAAGTGAAGTTTATTTAAGTGATGTTACAAGACCAATAAAAAAAGAACTTACTTATTATTTAGAAGTGGAAGATGTTTTACAAAATGTTATTTGGAAACATTTTATTCAAAGAGATTTAACAAAAGAAGAAACTAAATTAGTTTTTGAAATTGATGATGAAATGTTATCTTTGGAATTAAAAGAATTATTAAATGATGAAATCAATCGGAATTATTTAAAGTTGCAAAGAAAAGTTGATTTAAGTTTTGTAGCTTTTGAAACAATTGAAAATGAATTTATAGAATTTTATAAAGAGACGATGGAAATTTAAAATCGTCTTTTTCTTTACCCATTCCTTATTTCTGTGCTAAAATTTGAGTATATATTTTTAAGGGGGACTCTTATATGGAACATGTTACATTTGATGAATTTTTTGATTTTGTAAAGAATGAAGATGCTGATTGGTATATTCCTGGCCTAAAAGAATATTTTGAAGGTTTAAATCAAGATGAAATTTATATACAAGACAATTTTTTGGGAAAACTTGTTTTTCAATTTAATAAATTTGAAAATAATTTAAAGAAAGCTGTTTTTGATAAGTTTATCTGTTATAAAAAAATGATGGATGAAAAAGAAAAAAGCAAACTTAAAAACAGTGCTAATGAAATAGCCAATGTTGATTTAGAAAGTGCTTATTCTTACAATGAACTTTTTGACAATGTTTCTCATAACAAATTATTAGAAGATATTAATAAATATAATAATTGTGGGGATGTTGATTCTGATTTTGGAATAGAATTAAGATTTAATGAAATATATGAAGAAGAAACTTTTAACCAAGGTTCTTTAGATATTATAGGAAGTGTTTCATTTAACTCATATAAAAGTGGAAAAGTCTTTGATTTTCCATTTACAATGACCATTGGTTTAGATTCAGACTTTTATTTTGAAAAAGAGGGGGATATCTATAAGATATATAAATTTAGGGAGTTCTATGCTTTTTCTAAAACTTATGGTACAGAAGATACAATACATTATAGATATAGAAAAAATGATTTTCCATTAGAAAAATATGGTACATATGGTGTACATGTTGATAGTGATATTCCTTTTGCCAGTGATAAGTATTCAATTTATATGTTTAGAAATGACTATGCCCCATTTAAATATGCTTTCCAATATGACTGTCTAACTCATTTAGTTAAATCTGAACTTGGGAAAGAGCTTTTAGAAAATGGTGCTAAAGAAGATTTATTAAGAATTCTATACAATAGGATAGCTTATGCTGTTGATGAAAGCCTTATGCCAGAATATGATTAAAATGTTATCTTTAAAACAATTGAAAATGAATTTATAGAGAAACGATGAGATGAATCATCGTTTTTTTACTTTTACTTAACATTTCTTTTCGTAAAAATGATAGTTGATTATCTTAAAAATAAGTATGCTTTTTCTAAACTAAAGAAAGGGAAATGAAAAAAATGCCATCAACTTATGCACATTATCGATTTGGACAAGAAGTTTTAAAAGAACTACCAAACGATATTAAAAAAATAATTATAGAAAATAAAGAACTCTATGATATTGGACTACATGGTCCAGATCTCTTGTTTTATTATTTACCATTAAAAACCAATGAAATTAATTCAATAGGTTATAACATGCACGAAAAAACAGGAAAAGAAGTCTTTGATACTTTTAGAAAAATGATGACTTCTAAAAAACAAATCAATCATTACCTAGCTTATTATTATGGATTTATTTGTCATTTTGCCTTAGATGCAACGTGTCACGGTTATATTGAAAAAAGAATTCATGAAAGTGGAGTATCACATGGAGAAATAGAAGTTGAATTTGATCGTTTTTTAATGATTGAAGATGGATTAGATCCGATAAGACATAAACTTACCAATCATATTATTCCATCTATTGATTATGCAAGAATCATAGCTCCTTTTTTTAATGTAACAGCTCAACAAGTCGTTAAATCATTAGAAAGTATGAAATTCTATAATGATTTATTAATTGCACCCTCAAAATTAAAAAGAAAGTTTATTTATGCATTACTTCGTATTACAGGAAATTATCAGGGAATGCACGGTTTGCTTGTTAATTATGAGGCTAATCCTTTATGTAAAGATAGTACAGAAAAATTAAATCAATTCTATAAACAAGCCATCAAAAAAGCTGTTGAATTGATCAGTGAGTATGTGCAGCTTTCATCATTAGAAAAAACAAAAGATGATTTTTATCAATATACATTTAGTGGGAAAAAGGAGTAAAATATGAAATTTAAGATGACAACTGAAGAAAAAAACTGGGTGCTCTATGATGTAGGCAATTCAGCTTTTGTTTTATTAGTATCAACAATTATACCGATTTATTTTAATTATCTAGCTGAAAAAGCAGGCTTATCTTCGGTAGATTATTTAGCTTTTTGGGGTTATACGGCCTCGCTTGTGACAATTATTGTTGCTTTTTTAGGACCGGTATTAGGTACATTAGCTGATACAAAAGATTATAAAAAACCGCTTTTTACAATGATGTTACTTATTGGATGTATTGGTTGTTTTCTTCTAGGATTTATCAACTATTGGTTTGTCTTTTTAATTGTGTTTTTAATTGCTAAGATAGGTTTTTCAGGAAGTTTGATCTTTTATGATTCAATGTTGATTGATGTGACAACACCAAAGCGTGTCGATCATGTTTCTTCTCAAGGATATGCTTGGGGTTATATTGGTAGCTGTGTCCCTTTTGTAATTTGTCTTGGTTTAGTTTTAGGAGCAAGTAAAATAGGTCTTTCTATGGAAATGTCGATGATTATTTCATTTGCAATCATTGCTTTATGGTGGTTTTGTTTAACACTACCACTTTTAAAAACATACAAACAAAAGTATTATGTAGAAAGACAACCCAAAGCGATTTCAAATAGTTTTAAAAGACTAGGAACGACTTTAAAAAATATTAGAAAAGAAAAAAAGATTTTTTTATTCTTATTAGCGTTTTTCTTCTATATTGATGGGGTTTATACCATTATAGATATGGCAACAGCCTATGGAACAGCTTTAGGGTTTGAAAGTACAAGTTTATTACTAGCTCTTTTACTTACCCAAGTTGTCGCCTTTCCCTTCGCAATTTTATTTGGAAGACTTGCAACAAAATATAATACTTCAAAATTAATCGTTATTTGTATTTTAGCGTATTTAGGTATTTCTATTTTTGCTATCTTCCTTACAAAACAATGGCAATTTTGGGTGTTAGCTATTTTGGTAGGAATGTTTCAAGGAGGAATTCAATCGTTATCAAGATCTTATTTTACAAAAATCATTCCTTCAGAAAAATCGGGAGAATATTTTGGTTTGATGGATGTATGTGGTAAAGGAGCTTCTTTTTTAGGAACAACAGTGATTAGTGTTTTATCACAATGGACAGGACAAGTTAATCTTTCTTTAGGAGCACTTTCAATTTTCTTTGTTTTAGGAATATTGTTTTTTAAGATGTCAGAAAAGAGTATTTAGAAGGCAAGTGAACTACAAGTTCAATGACAGCCTTCTTTTTTTATTTTAAAATAATAGTGGTGATAGAAATGAAGAAAAAATTAATAAATCCTTTAAAAATAGGAAAGAATTTAAAAAGATGTGTTGATCAAATGGGGTATAAAGTAAAAGATATTCAAGAGTATTTATGTTTAGAATGTCCTCAACCAATTTATCGTTGGTTTAAAGGAAGTACATATCCTTCAATTCATCATTTATATGCATTAAGTTGTTTATTTGGGGTAAGTATGAATGAATTAATTGAAGAAGATGAAAGAAAAGAATGGGGTTATTGTATTTATCAAATGAAAGAGGGGAAAATGACATTAGAAAATCAAGAAATTTTGTAAGCGTATTTCTTGCTTATTTTTTAGTATTCAAGTATGATATAGATACCCTATAGGGGTGGGAGGCGTTTGGATGAAAAAGAAATATGATGTCGTTGGGATGACATGTAGTGCTTGTTCAGCTCATGTAGATAAAGCGGTAAGAGGGTTGGATGGTGTTGATGATGTTAATGTCAATTTATTACAAAACTCAATGACTGTTGAATTTGATGAAAGCAAAATAAGTGAAAATCAAATTTTTGAGGCTGTAGATAAAGCAGGTTATAAAGCTCAAAATATTGGTGAAAAACAGGTTTCAAATGTTCAAGAAGATGAAAATGAACATAAAAAGAAGAATTTGATTCTATCATTTATTTTCTTGATTCCTTTATTTTATATCAGTATGGGACATATGATGAATTGGCCTTTACCAAGTATTCTCTTAGGTCATGAAAATATGATGATCTTTGTTTTAGTTCAATTGTGTTTAGTTGTTCCTATTATGTTTATTAATAGAGGATATTATATTCGAGGCTTTAAAACTTTATTCAATCGTAGTCCAAATATGGATTCTTTGATTGCCTTAGGTTCTTCAGCAGCTTTTATTTATAGTTTATATGCAACATTTATGATGGCTTATTATCTAGGAAGAATGGATATGGATATGACCCATCATTATATGATGCAACTTTATTTTGAATCGGCAGGAATGATTTTGACATTAATTTCTTTAGGTAAATATTTAGAATCACGTTCTAAACAAAAAACGTCAGAAGCGATTGAAAAATTGATGAAGCTGATGCCTTCAACAGCTATTGTCTTAAAAGAAGGGAAAGAAGTTGAAGTGGCCATTGAAGATGTTCAAATTGGTGATGTTGTGATTGTTAAACCAGGTAACAATATTCCTTTGGATGGAAAAATCATTCAAGGACATGGTTCTATCAATGAAGCGATGATTACTGGAGAAAGCTTACCGGTCGATAAAACAGTTGGTGATCAAGTTATTGGTTCAACCAATAACTTAGATGGTTATATGCAAGTAGAAGTTAGTCATGCTTCAAATGATACAACGCTTTCTAAAATCATTCGTTTAGTAGAAGAAGCAGGTGCTTCTAAAGCGCCAATTGCGAAACTTGCCGATAAGATCAGTGGTGTCTTTGTACCAACCGTTATTACAATTGCAATCATTACTTTCATTTTATGGTTGACCCTTGGAAATAAAGATTTCCACTTTGCCTTAAACTGTGCAATTTCAGTCCTTGTTATTTCTTGTCCATGTGCTTTAGGGCTTGCCACTCCTACAGCAATCATGGTTGGAACAGGGAAAGGGGCTAACTTAGGTATCTTAGTTAAATCAGCACAACATTTAGAAGAACTTTCTAAATGTGATACGATTGTTTTAGATAAGACGGGAACACTTACTGAAGGAAAAACTCAAGTTACAGAAGTTTATCCAATTGGTGTAAGTGAAAATGATTTATTGAAATATGCGGGTTCGATTGAACAATATTCTAAACATCCACTTGCCGAGGCGATTCATAGTTATGTTTTAGAACAAGGAATATCTATTGATTCATTAGATCATTTTGAAATGAAACAAGGATTAGGACTTGTAGGTGAATTAAAGGGAGAAATTCTTTTATCAGGAAATAGACGTTTGATGAAAGAAAATGATGTTGATCTTTCTTCGATTGAAGATCTCTATAAAGAATTATCATCTAAAGGAAAGACACCTTTATTTTATAGCTATGCCGGTCAACTTATTGGTTTAATCGTTGTTTCAGATGTCTTGAAACAAACAAGTAAACATGCCATTGATTGTTTAAAAGATATGAACATGAATATCTATATGTTGACAGGAGACAATCAATTGACAGCCAATGCGATTGCTGATGAATTAGGTATTGAAGCTATTGGAGAAGTCTTACCACAAGATAAAGAAAAACATGTAAGAGACTTACAAGAAAAAGGACATCGTGTCATCATGGTGGGTGATGGAATCAATGATGCACCCGCTCTTGTTAGAAGTGATGTTGGTATTGCGATGACTTCAGGTATTGATATTGCTATCGAATCTGCTGATATCGTTTTAATGAAAAATGATTTACAAGATGTTGTTGTGGCTTATGAACTTTCAAAAGCCACAATTAAAAATATTAAAGAAAACTTATTCTGGGCATTCTTCTATAATGTCATTGGTATTCCTGTTGCTGCAGGTGTGTTCTATTCAATCTTTGGCTGGTTGTTAGATCCAATGTATGGAGCAGCAGCAATGTCATTAAGTTCTGTCTTTGTTGTATCGAATGCACTTAGATTAAGATTCTTTAAACCAAAACATCAAATTATTCAAATACAAGAAAATAGGAAAAAGGAAGAAAAGAAAATGAAAAAAGTATTAGTAGAAGGAATGATGTGCGAACATTGTAAAGCACATGTAGAAAAAGCATTAAATGCTATTGATGGTATTCAAGCAACAGTTGATCTAGAAAAAAACTGTGCTTTTGTAGAAGGTGAAGTTGACGAAGCAACACTAAAACAAGCCATTGAAGAAGCTGGATATACTTATAAAGGAATTGAATAAGTATGATGGCCGATAAAAAACAGGTCACAAGACTTTTAAAAACAGCAAGAGGACAAATTGATGGTATCTTAAAAATGGTGGAAGAAGATCGCTATTGTATTGATATTTCACATCAAATCATGGCAAGTGAAGCTATTTTAAAAAGAGCCAACAAAGAAGTCTTAAAAGCTCATATGACACATTGTGTACATGATGCAGTCAATAGTAAAGATTGTGATCAAAAAATAGAAGAAATGATTAAAGTATTAGATAATTTATTGAAATAAGAAATCTTGAAAAAGGTTTCTTTTTTTATGTAAAAAAGTATAATACCGACTTATATAAGACGGTATTGTATCTTTTGATATTGTAAACTACAAATATAAAGTAATGGGGTTGCTATTAAAAAAGGTAATTTTAAATATAATAAAAGTTGTATTAAATATTTTGATGTCGATTGAATACAGATATAAGTAAAATTGTCTCTCTGTTTTTAAGAATTTTCCTCAGGCTATAGAAATATTACAAACGCTGATGAGCAGTGGTTTGGGCGTAAAGATGTTTTTAATTACGTGAACGATGATAATACGTGGACTGTTAACGAAGAAAAGATAATTTTCGATGGGAAACAAACATGGAAGAAATATGTGGACTCCCGTAGACTTGAAATTACATGTGGGGAGGCCCCGTATCTTGTCTCACGTTATGATACGACAACAGGTGAGTTAATTGTACCGCCAATCAATAGAATCGGATTTTTAGACCGCAAACTACGTGTTGTGAATGAAAATACAATCACCGAAGAAGAATGGCTTAAATGGGCTGAGCGAGCAATACAAAGCTATTACGGTTATGAATACTAGGGTGACAATCTTCTTATTGCATGTATAAATGTCTTGTTGTCGTTTTATGAATACTTTATTGAACGATGGAAACATGAACTGGAGAAGAAGACATTAAATCGTATAGCTAATATTATTAGCTGGAATATATGGCAAATGGATGGGTTGAAAGATACGGTTCCATTAGGTAAGCCATACGAAGAAAATCAACAAATGACATTGTTTGACTTTCTTGAATATGAAGAAAACAATACACAACCAACAGAGACAACAGATGAAGCAGTTCCGTGTAAAATTTATAATTGGCGCTCAAATACACAATGTTGTTTATGAAATGTAAGAAAGGATAAATGAATATGAGTAAAAAACTATTTGATTTTGCAATTGGAATTATCTTAATTATATTAAGTATGTGTACTTTAAATATTCTTAATAGTAAACGGTATGCATAATAGCAATGTGTACTTAAAGTAAATTTAATAGATAAGTAGGTAAGAATGAGGAGAAGTTCCTCTATTTATTTTTATCTTGAATCGTGAAGACGATACATCAAAAATGGTGTATAATAATGTAAAGTGATATTAATAAAATAAGGAGACTGTTTTTATGAATAAACAAGAATTAGCAGCAAAGATTTGGTCAACAGCAAATGAGTTGCGTAAGAACATTAAAGCAAGCGAGTACAAGGACTACATCCTTGGTTTCATGTTCTACAAATATCTATGTGATAAGGAAGTAGATTACCTGAAGGACTTAGGCGGTGTGATTGATGACCTTCTTGATGTAGATGATGACATCAAGGATAAATTCAAAGACGGTATAGGATACTTTATTTCACACAAAAACCTTTTCCATGTTTGGAAGGAATCTGGTGTCAACCTTGGAGCAAAAGATGTATCTGAAGCATTGGATGATTTTTATCTGAACCTTAATGGTAGATACAAAACTGTATTTGATAAGGTATTCAGTGCATTACAGACTGGTCTTACGAAGCTTGGAGAGAACTCTGGTTCTCGTGATAAGGCGGTCCGAGATATTGTAGATTTAGTAGATCTTATCCCTCCTACAAGTCGTGAATACGACGTTTTGGGATACATTTACGAATATTTGATTCAGCAATTTTCTAGTGAGGCAAAAAAAGATGGAGCCTTCTATACTCCTCATGAGCTTACGTCGCTTATGGCACGCATCGTTGCAAATAGATTGAAAGATAGAGAAAAAGTATATTGTTATGACCCAACAGTTGGATCTGGAGGACTTTTGTTGAACATTGGTAAAGAAGTTGGAAGATATGTTCCATCGGATAATATCCATTATTTCGGGCAAGAGCTTATTACCGAAACAGCAAACCTTGCAAAGATGAACTTATTTATGCAGGGAATTCCAGTTCAAAATATCAATATGCGTAATGCAAATACTCTTGAGGATGATTGGCCTTATTTTGATGAGCAGACAGCTTATGCACCGCTTTTTGTGGATGCGGTGGTATCAAATCCTCCTTATAGTGCTCACTATGAGCCTGAACAGCATCAGACAGATGTGCGATATAAGGGCTATGGACTTGCTCCAGCAGGAAAAGCTGATTATGCGTTCTTGCTACACTGTCTATATCACATTAAGAATGATGGTGTAATGGCTATTGTTCTTCCACACGGTGTGTTATTCCGTGGTGATAGCGAAGGAGAAATTCGTAAAAATCTTATTTTAAACCATAACATTGAGACAATCATTAGTTTTCCACAGCAGTTGTTTTTCGCAACTCCAATCCCGGTTATTGTAATGATTCTCTCTAAAAACCGTTGTGAAGATGACATTCTCTTTATCGATGCTTCTCAATCCTATAAAAGGGATAAGAAACAGAATGTTCTTACCGAGAGTGATGTTCAGAGAATCTTTGACACTGTTATTGCACGTAAAGATGTGCCAAATTACGCACACCTTGCAACCATGGAAGAAATCGAGGCAAATGGATATAACTTAAACGTACCACGCTATATATCTGCAACTACAGAGGAAGCGCCTTACGATCTATTCTCGGTTATGACAGGGAAAGTATCAGACAAAGAATTGGAAGTCTTTGATGCTATTTGGCAACAGTTCCCATCGCTTCGTGAAAAACTGTTAGACAAGGTAGATGGATACAATGCTTTTGCAGATGCAAACGTAAAAGATACGGTCTTTGCGGATAGCGATGTACAAACTTTCCTTAACAAGATTAGGGGAACATCCGAGGAATTTAGAAAATATTTAGTTCACACACTTATCAATCAGGATGCTGTTCCATCAGTACACAATGCAATTGTAGAAAAGCTTTTTGAAACTTATAAAAATCAGCCATTGGTTGATGTATACCGTGTGTTCCAGGCTTTTGCAGACAATTGGATGATTGTAGATTCTGACCTTGCAAGACTTGAAACAGAAGGTTGGTATATCTGTGCTGAAACAGAACCGAATATGGTAACTAAGAAAGATTCGAAAACCAAGAAAACTGTTGAAGAGCAAAAAGGTTGGAAAGGTAAAATTATGCCTTTTGAACTTGTAAAATCTGTATTTTTCGCTGCTGATTTTGATAAGATGTCAAGACTTACAGCTGAAGCTGGCAATAAAGCATCAGAATATGCTGAAATTTGGGAAAGCATGGACGAAGAAGCCAAATCTGTAGTATGCAAGGACGATGAAGAAACAGCGTTTGACGCCAAAAAGTTTAAGTCTGCAATTAAGAACGGTGACCTTGATAAAGAGGCTGTAGAATGCATTGAAGCTATTCAGGATGCTATTGCAAAAGAAAAGGTTCTTCGTAAACAGGTGAAAACGATTGAAGCAAGACTTGAAGATAAAGCAAAAGATAAAATTGAAGCATTATCTGAAGAGGAAATCTATGATCTTTTAGAGAAAAAATGGATTTCGCCGATTATCACTGCTATTAATAATGTAGGAGAAGATGTTATTGTACGATTTGTATCTAATTTTACGGCATTAGAAAAGAAGTATTCTGATCCTCTAGCTGAATTGTCTGGAAAAATTGATGATATAAATGCAGAGTTAAAAGTAAGTCTGAATGAACTTACAGGAAACGATATTGATATGGCGGCAGTTACGATGCTCTTGGAGGAATTATAAATGGATAAATTGTATTTTATTAACTCTAAAGTAGAATCAAATAGTGTGCCGTTTGGTTCTATTTTAGAAGAAACTAGAGAAAAAACGGTGATTGAGAATGAAGACACACTTCTTTCATGCGCCATCAATGGAATTTATCGAAATGACGAATTATTCTCACATTTTAGAGGCAGTTCAAATATTGGATACATTAAAATTAAAAAGAATGATTTGGTTTTATCTGCACAAAACCTCCATCTTGGAAATGCAAATGTTAATTTAAGATTTGAACATGGTATTATTTCTCCTGCATACAAAGCGTATAGGGTTATTGGGGCAGTTCCTGAGTATATGGCACAATGGGTTAAAAGACCTCAAGCAAACCAGTTTTTTCTTGATGCTACTACAGAAGGTGCGAGCCAGTGTAGAAAAAATATTGATTGGGATACTTTGTATGCACAGAATATTCAACTTCCATCAATTGAAATACAGGAAAAAATAGCTACGCTATTATCTTCAGTTGACACTAAAATTAAAGTTGAAAAAATTAAAGTTGAAAAGTTAAAAGCAATTAAGAAATCTATGCTTGGCAAGATGTTCCCAAAAGAAGGTGCAAGTGTGCCAGAAATTCGATTTAAGGGATTTACTGATGATTGGGAACAGCGTAAGTTGGGGGATATCGCCACAAGAGAGTCTTCTGTTTGTACATCAGCATCAGATACACCAAGCGTAGAGTATGAGGACGTGGTAGCAGAAGAAGGACGCTTGAATAAAGATATTCGCTCAAAAGAAGTGGTAAAGACTGGAATTACATTTGATGGTTCGCAGGTGCTTTACGGAAAGCTTCGTCCATATTTGCACAATTGGTTGAATCCAGATTTTAAGGGCATTGCAGTTGGTGATTGGTGGGTGTTAAAGCCTGTTAATATGGACAAAAATTTTCTTTATCGACTTATTCAAACTCAGCAATTTGATAACATTGCAAACCAGTCATCAGGCTCAAAAATGCCACGGGCAGATTGGAATTTAATATCCAGTTCGGAGTTTATGGTTCCACTTTCAAAAGAGGAACAGAGTAAGATTGGTGCATATTTTGATCAACTCGATCACCTCATCACTCTTCATCAGCGTAAGTATGAAAAACTTCTTGATGTTAAAAAGGCATTTCTTGAAAAATTGATTGGAGGTGACAACTAATGCCATTACCATATACAGGACAAAACGGTGAGTTAAATTTTGAAGCTGACGTAGTCGAACTTCTAAAAAAAGCCAGATGGGAGCATGAAGTTTTAAAAAATAAAACCATTCCCGAGCTGATTGATAACTGGAAAGATATTCTTTTTGAACGTAATCGTACAACATTGAATAATGTGCCTCTCTCAAGCGATGAGATGGACCGTGTAATGGATGTTGTTAGGTTACAGGCAAATACTCCAGTAAAGGCAAATCA
Organism: Faecalibacillus sp. TM498; assembly: GCF_020589955.1. NCBI lineage: Bacteria > Bacillati > Bacillota > Erysipelotrichia > Erysipelotrichales > Coprobacillaceae > Faecalibacillus > Faecalibacillus sp. TM498. The sequence continues at coordinate 61,300 of NZ_JAJDKB010000009.1, read as the reverse complement.
CTTCGTAAATGGCCGTCCTATCGCTATTAAACGTGATTCTGATTCTCCGGACAAACAGCATGCCGGACACGAAGTATATCTTGACCTGTTTTCTGCAACTGAAATTGCAGGCGGCAGCTCTCGATATCAGATTGCAGAACAAACATATTTCAGTACAGATCCACAGTTCAATGATAGACGCGGTGACATTACATTACTAATCAATGGTATGCCTGTCATCCATATCGAGTTAAAAGCCTCAGGAGTCAACGTTTATGAAGCATCCAACCAAATTGTTAAGTATGCAAATGAAGGTGTCTGGAGTGGCTTTATGGGGCTTGTACAGGTATTCTGGGCTATGACGCCAGAAGATGCATTGTTCTTTGCTAATGCTGGAAATCCAACTGCGTTTAATTCTGCGTTTTTCTTCCGTTGGGGAGACCGAGATAACAATGTTATCAAAGACTGGCGTGAACTTATCACGGGCGAATATCATATTCTCTCTATTCCAGAAGCACACAAGCTGATCGGTTATTATACCGTTGCTAATTCTGCTAAGGATGCTCTGAAAGTATGTAGAAGCTATCAGTATGCAGCCATTCGTGCAATCGTGGGCAGAACTGCCAAACAAAAATGGGGCGACCACAATCAGTTAGGTGGCTTTATCTGGTGTACGACTGGGGGCGGTAAAACAATGACAAGCTTCAAGGCTGGGCAGCTGATTACAGACATGAATTTGGCTGATAAAGTTATCTTCGTAGTAGACCGTAAGGTCTTGGATGAACAATCTACCAATGAATATAACAGTTTCCAACGTCAGGGAGAATCTGTTTGTGAAACAGTAAGTTCCAAAGACCTTTTCAATAAATTGGGAAGCTCAAAATTATCAGACCGCCTTATTGTTACGTCTATTCAGAAGATTTCTCGAATCAATGATGATGTAGCAAAACTTCGAGAAGCAGAACTTGACGTTATCAAGGCAAAGAGAATTGTCTTTATCATTGATGAAGCACATCGTAGCCAATTTGGAGTTATGCACGAGCGAGTAAAGAGAACGTTCTATAATTCTCTGTTCTTTGGTTTTACTGGAACGCCAATCTTTGCAGAAAACATGAAACCGGGGGAATTGACGACAGAAACAGTTTTTGGAGACTGCCTTGCTATCTATTCTCTTGCAACAGGTATCAGAGATGGTAATGTTCTTGGCTTTTGGCCGGAAGCTGTTAAAACATATGCAGACAAGGATCTAAAAGAAGCTGTCGCATTAGCTGAATGTCATGCAACAAGCAAGGATGATATTATTGTTGGTACGGATAACTGGAAGCTGTATCGTCGTCTGACAGAACAGACTCCTATGGCATCTGAACTAGATGATCATGGACAGATTAAAAGGGATAAGAACGGAAATTCTCTTAAGGGTATCGAGGACTATCTTCCTGGAAAGCAGTATGATAACGATGACCATCGAGAACGCGTTGTAGAAAGCATTCTAAAAAACTATAAAACGATTGCTTTTGGCGAAAATGGCACTCTTTTCCATGGAATCTTGGCAACAGAATCCATTGCAGAAGCATATGAGTATTGGAAACTGTTTAAAGCGATGGCTCCGGATCTTCATGTGACATCATTATTTGACCCAAACATCAATGTTAACAGTGCTTCCGTCTTTAATAAGGAGAATGCGCTTGCTGATATCGTAAACGATTATAATGATACCTTCGGAACTAAATTTGACCGAAAGACGGATCCGAAATATACAGCTTTCAAGAAGGATTTAACAGATCGTCTTGCACATAAAGATGCATACAAGCATATGGGTAATACACACGCAGATGCACTGGATATTGTGATTGTTGTAGACCAGCTCCTTACCGGTTTTGATTCACAATGGCTTAACGTTCTTTATATGGACAAGGTCATGGATACAGACAATATTATCCAGGCTATTTCGCGTACGAACCGTGTACTTAACAATAACGAAAAGCCTTGGGGTATGGTGAAGTTCTATCGGAAACCATATACCATGAAGAGAAATCTAAACGAGGCGCTGAAACTGTATTGTCAAGGGGATTACATAGGTGTTGAAGTTGGAAATATCGACGAAAATATTGATACATTGAATAAAACATACGATCGCATCTGCGAAATCTTCGCACATGACAAAATTGAAAATTTCGAATGTTTGCCAAAATCAGATGAAGACCGCCAGATGTTCCGTAAAGAGTTCTATCTATTGAAATCTACGCTTCGAGCGGCAATTCTTCAGGGATTCAAATGGAACAATGAGTATGGATTAAAAGTCGATTTCACCGAAAAAACGTATCGCATTCTAACAATGCGCTATAAAGATCTTCCATCAAATAGAGGTGGCGGAGGTTCAACCTCTAAGCCAGGATATGTACTAGATACAGATTTGTCTACTATGGAAATGGATAAGATTGATGCAGCATATCTAGAGGCACAATTCAAAATCGTTACCATGAAGGACATTGTAAATGTCGAAAAAGATGCTAAAAAGATGGCTGCTATCCACGAGATTGAAACTAACCTAGGGGTCCTTTCTGAAATTCAACAGAAATACGCTTGTAAGATTTTGGAAGACATTAAGAAAGGTATCCTTGGTGTTGTTGAAGGCAAGACCTTCCTTCAGTACATTCAGGAATATCAAGAAAAGGCAATCCGCTCCAATATTCATAAGTTTGCAGAGAATGTCGGTGTAGATGAAGATGAAATGTTTGCGCTTTATGTTTCAACCGGAAAACACGCGGTAGATGTATTATGGCTTGAGCGATTAGAAGCCACAGCAATTCCAGAAAGGTTGAAAGCATATTATAACGCATCTGTTTTCAAGGCGCGTATTAAGCTCCATCAAGATCTCAAGGATTATATTGAGGATCGTAAGGCCGATGAACTTGAGGAGGTAAATTAATATGCCAAGACAGAAAAAGGATGCAAAAATACTAAATATAAAACTAAATCGTGAGATTCATGAAATGCTTGTGTGCTTTTGTGATGAAACCGGAATGAGCAAAACCGTTGCTACTGAAAAGATTCTGTCTCAATACTTAGAAGAGTATTTCGATAGACCGGAAAACGAACGAAAACTTTTTAAATAATATTTAATTACCCGCAGCCAATTAGTTGCGGGTCTTTTTTTGCTGTATGTAAAAATGAGTGTTGAAAAAAAATCTGTCATATATATAGGTGAATAGGTTGCAAAGGAGGTGAGTCTCTTGAAAGTACAAAATATCAAAACTTCAAAAGGAGCCCGTTATATTTTGCTGGATGATGACTATAAGCTTGTAACAATCATCAATAAGTACTTGAAATACCTTGATAATCTTGGAAAGTCTCCAAATACTCAATGTAGTTATGCATATAATCTTCTGCTTTACATGGAATACATGAATGCCAAAGATCTTGATGTTCTTGAACTTTGTACAAACCCAGAGCAAGGGCCGGTAGATATTCTAAGTGAGTTTTCACTATGATTACAGTATCCGGACTATGCGCAAGGAATTATACATATTTATCAAGAAAATTGTGCAAGGTCAAATAAGACTGTTAATCATATTATGTCAGCAGTTCTTGATTTATATCGTTATCTTAGTGCAAATGGTGAAATAAAGCAATTAGAAGTATACCGCATGCAAATGGTTGGTGGTCAGTTTAAGCCATTTTTATATGAACTAATTAAACACAAAACGCAGGTGATGTCTTCTATTTTCAAAAAGCCAATTGTATCTGAACCAGTGCGAGCAATTACGAGAAAAGAATATAATATCATTTTTCAGGCATGTGTAAACAATAGAGATAAATTGCTCATAGCTTTGCTTTTTGAAGGTGGCTTGTGCCTTAATGAAGCATTAGGAATGCATTTGTGTGATATTTCAGAGATTGAGGATAAGATTGTTCATATCGTAGCAAGAGAAAACAATGAAAATGGGGCAAGAGTTAAGGGGAATGCAGAAGGTATCGTATACCTTCCTGATTATGTAGTAGACCTATTGCTCAAATATATCAATGAAGATGTATTGGAATATGACTCTGATTTTTTGTTCATCAATCTTTATGGAAGCAACAAAGGAACTCCATTTAAAGACTGTACAATCGAGCAACTTTTTATTCGGTTATCAAAAAAGACTGGAATTAAAGTTCATCCACATATGCTCAGACATGGTTTTGCACAGGAAAAATTAGAAGCAGGTTGGCAATTGGAACAAATTCAGGCTTATTTGCGTCATAAAAATCCAACTTCAACAGAAATATATGCTCAATTCACAGATGCTCTAAAGATTAGTAAAATGCAGGAATTTGAAGAAGTCTATGATTATACAAGGGAGGCGAAGTTACTTGGCAGACACGATTAACCTTGTGATAGAAGCAGCAATAAATGAAAAAAGAATCCACTTATTAACATTTGCTGAAGCAAATCCGAATTTAGAATATTATGAGTTCTATAAAGAACACTTAGTAGACCATATCATAAGGAAACCTATAATTTCATCCGTTGATCTTAGTCAAATAACCGATGAAAAACTTCTTAGGAGAGTTGTCGGTTTTATGTGGTATAGCATGAATCCAAATCGTCGAGGAGCAAGTGGATATCACTTGGGAACAGCGTAAGTTGGGGGATATCGCTGTTAAAATTGGCAGCGGAAAAACTCCTTCAGGTGGAAAAAGTGCATATGTTGAGAATGGAATTCCACTTATCAGATCTCAGAATGTGAACGGTGATAAGGTGGATTTTGCAGATATCGTTTTCATTGATGAAGCAACAGATGAATCAATGGCAAACTCTCGTGTTTATACCAATGATGTTTTACTGAATATAACTGGTGCTTCAATTGGAAGAAGTGCCGTATATAAAGGATTAGAGTCCGCAAATGTCAATCAGCATGTTTGTATTATTAGACCAACAGAAGGATATCAGCCTGATTTTATTCAACTGAATTTATCTTCTGATAATGGTCAGAAACAGATTGATGCAAGTCAGGCTGGAGGTGGTCGGGAAGGTCTTAATTTTCAGGAAATTGGGAAGATGCAATTTTCCTTTCCGTCATTAAATGAACAGAAGTATATTGGAAGGTATTTCAATAATTTTGACAACCTTATTACCCTTCATCAGCGTTTGTAAATATTAGTGATAATTTATATTTTTTCAATAAGAATTTGCATGTGAAATATATATTTATATTTGTGGACCACAATAGAGGGAGAATTTATATGGATGATATAGATAAAGATGATTTATTTTGTGATTACTATGAAAAATGGATAAAAATATATAAAGAAGGTGCTATAAGAAAAGTAACTTTGGATAAGTATAAGATGACTCTTAGGTGGTTGAGAAAATTAATTCCTGATTTGAAGATAAAGGATTTAACGAGAATATCTTATCAAGAGTTATTAAATAATTATGCTTTGGAACATGAAAGACAAACAACGATGGATTTTCATCATCAATTAAAAGGTTCTATTTTAGATGCGGTAGATGAAGGATTACTTGATAGAGATCCTACTAGAAAAGCAATTATTAAAGGAAAAACACCAAGTGTTAAGAAAGTGAAATTTATTAATCAATTTGAATTACATACTTTATTAGATACATTAGAGTTGAAAAATGAAATTAGTTGGGAATGGATGATTCTCTTGATTGCTAAGACGGGATTAAGATTTTCGGAAGCGCTTGCCTTAACACCAGCGGATTTTAATTTTTCAAGACAATCAATATCTGTTTCTAAAACATGGGATTATAAAGGTGATGGTGGTTTTTTGCCTACAAAAAATCAATCGTCTATTAGAAAAGTACAAATTGATTGGCAAACAGTTATTCAGTTTTCACAATTGATTAAAGATTTACCAGAGGATAAACCAATATTTGTAAAAGGAAAAGTTTATAATTCTACAGTAAATGGAGTTTTAGAAAGATATTGTAAAAAAGCAGAAGTTCCTGTAATTTCGATACATGGTTTAAGACACCCGTATGTCAAGCCCACGACAAAAAAATTTATAACTTTTTTTGAAGTTTTTCGGGCAGCTTCATAGCTGCCCATAGCTGTTTCAAATGGGTGTTCACGGTTATACCTCCTTTTCGGATTCCTTAGTTTCTAAGAAATCCTGTGTTGCATATTCAATCTCAATCCGATTTCCTGGAAAGACGTAAACTTTGTTGATAAGCCGGTCAATCAGAGCTTTTGTCAGCATGTTGGCGTTTCCGACTTCCTGCACAATTTCCTGTTGTTTCAGCTTAATCTCATAATCACTTTTTATCTGCTTTGTCTGTGCAGTAATGACAGCATGAACATTTTTGGCTTGTACCAGCTCCGTGTCATAAACCGCTTTTCGTGTTCGATAGGTTTCCAAATCAATCTCTCCGAGTGCATACTGTTCATAAAGATGCCGCTTGCTGTCTTGAATAGAACGGAGTTTTTCTTCATGTTCGGCCTGCTGGACTGTCTGCAAATCCAATTTATCCTTATTGCTATCAATTCCCAATGCCGGACACATTTGAGCCCGAATTGTTTCAAATACAACCTGCTCCAGATCTGCCATCTTTATGCGCACACCATGACAAGGAAGCGTTTCAGCCACCTCGGAATGACGGCAATAAAACCACGCACCATTTCGTAGAGACATTGCATGATCGCAGCATCCACAGAACACCTTACCACGGAGCAGATAATCACGTGGCTTTTTATTTGACAGAGAGAAACGCTTAATTGAAGCATTGGCTTTCTCAAATAGATCCACACTTACAATAGCCGGATGATGGTTCGGTATTTTGAACCACTCACTTTCATCCTTTAACTGTGTATGTCGGCTGCCAATCTCTTTTACTTTTCTCTTGCCAATTACATAGGTACCGATATATCTTTGATCTTCTAAAATACGCAGGACCGTTGATGTACTCCAAACGCCGTTTGTTCGGGAAACATTGTAATAGTCCTTGCCTTTAAGTTTGCGATATTCCCCAGGGGTGGGGATATTCATAGCATACAATCTTCTTGTGATCTCGGCTGCGGTGTTGCCTTCAGACGCCCATTGAAATATCATCTGCACATTCGGGGCAACATCCTCGTCCGGTTCCATACGTCCGTCTGCACTCTTGCGATAGCCGTAAGGACAGATGACACTCTGATATTCTCCACGACGCATCTTTGCGTATTTTGCACTTTTGGTTTTCATGGACATATCCCGGCTATAACACTCGCTAATAAGATACTTGAAAGCAATATCAATCCCTCCGGTATCACCTTTGAAATTAGCTGTGTCAAAATCATCACTGACGGAAATAAAACGGGTGTGGTAAAGAGGAAATACCCGCTCAATAAAATAGCCGGTTTCAATGCTGTTGCGTCCAAATCGGGAAAGGTCTTTTACAATAATACAGTTGATCTTTCCGGCCTGAACCATTGTTAAAAGTTCCTGCACCGCTGGACGCTCAAAGTTTGTCCCTGTATGACCATTGTCAATAAATTCCAAAATCTCACTGTTATCCCATTCCGACAGAGACATAGCTTTTTCACGAAGAATCAGTTTTTGATTTGGTATGCTCAAACTTTCGGTTTTGAAATCTTCCACAGAAAGACGGATATAAAGGGCAATCACATAGTTGTGCACGGTTCCACCGCCTTTCCCTGAAATTCATTTTTGAAACGGAAGGTTACATGAATATTCCGCTCATGGTCGATCTCAATTCGTTCAATCAGCCGTTCAATCAGTTCTGCAGTCAGCAGATGATCCTGTGCCAGTGCTTTTGCATCCTTTTCCATTGCACGGTATCGGGCAAGCTGGTTGTCCAGGGAGTCCATAGATTTTTCAAATACTTCAATCTCACCAGATAGAGCATTGATAGCATATTCATAATCCGCCTTCAATTCAAAGTATTCATCATTTGTCAAAATACCCTGCACAAAATTTTCATATAGACCACGGATCAGCCGGCGTGTTTTTTCAATTTCCTGCCGTTTGGCCGACATCTGAATTTTCAGCTTATCTTTTTCATGTTTTTGTCTTGCCTCCAACTGAAAGAGTGGCAGCGACATTCCCAGCGCAACAGTCAGCTCTTTTTCAAGAATAGCCGTAACAGTAGAAATCAGTTCCTTTTCCTGCATCGTTGCGCCTTTGCAGCTATCTTTTTCTACCCGGCTGTTTGTAAGGCAGTGGAACCAATAAGTATCGGGGCCTTTCCGGCGCTCGGCACGTTGCCGGTGAAGGCTTCTGCCACAATCAGCACAGAACACTTTGCCTTTGAAAATGTTTGGCGTGTAGGGGCGTTTTGGAGTTGCTTTGCTTTCTTCACAGATCTGTTTTCTGTATTCCTGAACTGCATTAAACAATTCATAGCTAATGATCGGTTCATGGGTGCATTTGGCAATAATCAGATTATCTTCTCCAGCCTTGACCTGCTGATGATCTACAATCTTTGTTTTTCCTTGCACCAGATCACCTGTATAGACTTCGCTTTCTAAAATTTTCATCACTGTACGGGTCTGCCATTTGCCGCTTCCGATCAGGCCCGGACTGGTAATCTCGCCAGTGGTCTTTTTATAATGGCTCGGTGCCGGAATCCCCATCTCATTTAGATTACGGACAATCCGGTTTAGCGACACATGCTCGTGTGCCCATTCAAAAATCTGTTTTACCACAGGGGCAGTATTTTCATCAATCAGAAGTTTATGACAATTATCAGGGTCTTTCCTGTAACCGTAAGGTGCCCGTGCACCAATATAGTCGCCATCTTTCATAGCCTGCCGCGCTTGTGCTTTGATTTTTCGTCCAATGTCCAGAGCATAGGCTTCATTGATCATATTTTTCAAAGGCAGCATGATACCGCCATGAAGATTTCCGGAATCCGCTGTATCAAACTGATCCGTAACAGCAATAAAGCGAACATTATGTGCATGGAAATACTGTTCGATATAATAACCTGTGTCAATAGAATTTCGCCCTAATCGGGAAAGATCCTTAACAATCACACAGTTAATGTGGCCTGCTTCAATATCAGATAGCATTTGCTGAAATCCAGGGCGGTGAAAATTTGTCCCTGTCGCTCCGTTGTCGATATAGGTATCATACACAACGAAGTCCGGTTTATCTGAAAGAAAGTCATTCAGTACCAGCTTTTGGTTTTCTACTGAGCAGCCTCGCTTTTTGTTATCCTCCACAGAAAGACGGATATACAGAGCCACATGTACATACAAAGATGGTGCCGGCATAGGTGCCGCCGTCTGTTTTCTGCTTTTTCTTGCCATTTAGCCCACCATCCTTTCTTCATTTTTTGTAGCAATCTGTTCCGCCAAAGAGATTGCTTTCTGATATTCATCCTGGTAATTAAATTCAATATGCAGTTCATCTTTACCCATTACCCGTATGCTTCGGATAAGCTGCATGACTGCCCGGCGGTCAATATCCTCCATAGTAGAAAATTTCATAAAATGGTTGATCCAACGGTTTCGTTCGCTTCGGTTTTCCAATACATCTGTAAGTTTATCGTTCCATTCAGCGATTGCCTTTTGGAACAGTTCAATATCTGCATTGTATTTTCGCTTATAAGAGAGAAATTCTTCCTTTGTCAGAATTCCACTCACCAGATTTTCATAGAGTTTTGCCTTAAAGCCCTCGGTCTGTGCCACACGCTTTTCATTTACTCTGATCTGTGCGGCATATTCCTGCGCCAATTCCCGGTTGATCCGTTCCTGACTGATACTGGACAGCAGGGCATCCAGAGAAGCAACATTTTCAATATGTCCTTTCAAACTGTCCTGCACACATTCAATCAGATCCGACTCTTTCAGCATGACCGACGATGTGCAGCCATTCTTTTTGCCGGTTGGGCAGTAATAATAGTGATACTCTTTATCTTTATAGCGGTTCGTCTTGCGGGTCATACGGCAGCCACAGCAGCCGCAGATCAAAATACCGGAAAACAGGTAAACCTTATCCGATTTGGGAGAAGTCCTTGTGTCAATCCTGCGGAGTCGTTGCACCAGATCAAAATCGTGCTTTTGTATGATCGCTTCATGGGTTCCCTCCACACGAATCCATTCCGAAGAAGGTTTGTCCTCACGCTCTTTTAATTTGAAATGGGGCGTTGTCTGTTTGCCCTGGATCAGTGTTCCGGTGTAAGTTTCATCCTGCAAAATGCGGATGATTGTAGTTGCAGACCATTTGCAATCCTTTCGGTCTGTATAGCCACCTTTTGCATGAGGCATTCCGTGATTGCGCTTATACGCTAATGGCGAAAGAATTCCTAATCGGTTCAGTTCATCCGCTATATGGGAAGCGCTGAATCCCTCCAGCCGTTTTCTGAAAATATCCCTCACAACATTAGCAGCATATTCGTCTACTTCCAGGCTCTTGTGTTTATCGCCGACTTTCACATAACCATAGATGGTAAAAGCACCTACAAAATCCCCGCTGCGCCGTTTTACTTCCAGGGCGCTCCGTGTCTTAACGGAAATATCCCGACAGTAAGCCTCATTCATAATGTTTTTGACAGAAACCGTGAGATCATCGGCAGCGTCATTTTCCGTGTCCACATTATCGTTAATTGCGATAAAACGCACTCCATAGGCTGGAAATACCCTGCGCATATAACGGCCTGTTTCTATGTACTCACGACCTAAGCGGGAGAGGTCTTTGACAATCACGCAGTTAGCTTCGCCTTGTTCGATCATCCGCATCATTTCCTGAAATGCTGGGCGATCAAACAAAACACCACTATAACCATCGTCAATTTTTTCTGCCACAACCTCAATTTCCGGGTGTCGGGCTATGTAGTCATCGATCAGGCGCCGCTGGTTAGCAACGCTGTCACTTTCTACTGTTTTATCATCCGTATAAGAAAGACGGATGTACTTAATCGCTTTGTAAACCTGCATAAAAAAACACTCCTTTCGTTGCACAGAAAAATCCCCGCAATTCAAGAAGTGTGGTTATTCCATATTCAATTCCTTTTCCGATTCTTATTCTACCATGCTTTTACGGAAAAGTCAGCCCCTTTCTTAAAATTGCAGCTATCGCAAAATACCCTTGATACATTCTTCCAGGGTAGCACCTTCAGCAGAAAAACTGGCTTGTACAGTAAAACGTCCACACTTAAAGTGGTATGGATTTTTGATTTGCTGAACAAATTCTGCAATCCGTTCATCACGGGAAAGTTCTTTGTTGACAGAGACATCCCGAATGTCTACCAGCGTACCCACTTCACTGACAATGGTGTTCAATTCCATAGTATCAACTCCCTTCTGAAAACTGTGTTATCAAAACCACATGAATAGGTCGGATCTATGGTTATTGCACACATAAATCCGGCCCATTATATCTGATTTCGATTTTACTGCCGTATTTGCCACGCACCCCGGCAAGTCCTTCTGTTATAAGGACGGGGCTGTTACAGGCTGCGGGTAGCGTTACCGCATCATAGTCCCACATACGCCGCCGCTTTGCCAGAGCAAGCAAACGCCGCAGGAACTCTCCCCAAGTCTTTAGGAAGCTGTGAAGAAGTACCATTATGATCTGCGTCGTTATCGCGTCCGGCCTGCCACAGCCGGTTTCGTAGGTTGCGTTTATCGCTCGGACAGCCTGGATTCATCACCTCCTTAGGCCGCCTGTCACCGCGCCGCCCCATCTGCCGCTCGGAACACAGAATGAAGTACCTGTAACAGCGTATATTCGGTTGTCAAGGAACAAGCAAGGGGCATGGCAGACGAATTGATATTGCAGTTGGGGTGGGAGGATGTATATGTTTCCTTACCACACCCGTCCAGCTTGTCCCGCCGAATATGTCCCTCTATTATTCAGTACATTTTTTAGGCAAAACAGGGCGGGGTAAGCTAAATTTTTTCAAAATATTTTTTTAACTGGTGCAAACCACGGTTAATGCTCTTGCGAACAGAAGAAGCATCTGTTCCTTCAGCTCTTGCAATGTCCGCTTTACTCATGCCAAGAAAAAAGTGTGCATAGATCCGTTGGCGCTGTTTTACCGGAAGTTTGGAAAGACCTTTATAAATCAACTCCGTCATTTGACGCTGTTCCCAAATTTCTGCCGGGTTAAGAGGCTTTTGCAATATCTCACGCTCAATACCTTCGTCTCGATCCAGAGAGTAAAATGCTTTATAGCGGTATGTACGAATCCGATAGGCTTCTTCCAACAACATATATTCCCGAAGCAACAAAGCAACTTCATCCGGCACCTCAACGATCATGTCCTGTGTATAATACGGGTAATAATCCCGAAGATTGATTTTCTTCATAGTAATTTCCTCCAATTTCGATGTTTGAGTTGATGGCAAAAATCGAAATCAGAGGGGGGCTGCGGCAGCGATAAAGTCTAAGTCTCTTTCTGATTAAAAAAAGGGTACAAAAAAGCGCGCCCGTACAAAGAACAGGCGCGCCAAAGCAACAGTATGAAATTTTTCCGGGAGGTTGACAGCGAAAATGCTCAAACTTTGTCGAAACCAAAAACGCCGCAATCCATACGAGCTGGACTACGACGTATAGGTGACTGAATGTAAAGCAGTTTATCTGCAGGTCTGTGTTGCATAGACGCATAGGCATTTCCTCCCATCAAGGAGGAACCTGAATCGGCTGCTTGATACCTCCTTGGGAGAAAATTATATCGGTTATGTTTCCTGTATCAGTCCGCAGACATTCGCTTTTTACTCTTTATATTCGCAATTTTCTACATATTCTGCTTTTAGAATATATGCTGCAAAAAGCAAGCCCACAAGGGGAAAACGACACCTTGTGGGCTCATTATTATAGTTGTTCAAATTTATAGCCGATTCCGGCGACACTCTCGATATAGTTTGGAAGATCCGGTTCAAAGCGCAATTTCTTACGCAACTTACTTATATGATTATGAATCGCTTTTTTCGAATAGAAATCACAATCCTCTTTCCAAACCAAATCTGTAATCACTTCATAAGTAAAAACACGTTTGGGATTGGCAATGAGCAATGCCAGTATATCAAACTCCTTACTTGTCAAGTTGATAATCCGTTCACGAACCCTGACAGTGCGGTGTTCCAGACATAGATAAAGCTCGCCTTTCTGTATTTCTGTAAGAGGATTCTTCTCTGCTGCGGAAAAAGTGTGACAGGAATTGAATACCGTTCCATGACAGACTCCTTGTTCCAAAATATATTGCATTAGAGCATTCTTTTGTTCCTCGTTAAGAAGCAGAAATAACTTTTCGCCAATCTGTTTGCCGGATTCTTCTATATCAAAAACAGCTAATGTCCCATCACATCATCACCTCCGTAAAATTTTTCAATTACTCCACAAAGAACAGAACCCGCCGGATCAGCTCCGGGATATTGACCGGGGCGGTGATATAGTCGTTCACGCCCTCATGCCGGTATTCATATTCCGTGGCAAGGTCGTTGTTCTCGGTGAGGATAAAGAACGGCAGAAGCCGGACAGGGGGATTCTTCATTTGGAACATCCCCGCCACCCGCCGCAGTGTATGAAACAGCTCCATTGCTGTGCCGTCCGGCAGTTCCAGATCACACAAGATCAGGTCTATTTCCTTATCCTCAAAAATCCGGCGCTTGGCCTCCCCAATCGAGGGAACCAGAATCAGGTCAAAGCCCTTTTGCAGCATAGCCGCCCGCAGCACTTCGGCGCTGGTATCTTCTGCATGGACAAAGAGCAGCTTGTGAAAAATCGGGGCCTTTTCGCCGGATAATTGACGGTAGGCATATTCCACCAGCTTATCTTGCAGCAGCAGCCCTTTCATTTTGTCCATGCACAGCGTCGCGCCCCGGCGCATAGCCTCCTGTTCGTAGTCGTCCCTGTCATGGCAGGACGCCAGAATAAAAGGCAGCTCCTTGTCTGCGGCCCGCACCTCGTCCAGAAAGTCCATGCCGGAACCGTCCGGCAGGTCGAGATCACAGCAGACCACCAGCGGCATTTCCTCTTGGATGGCGGCCCGCGCTTCTTTCAGTGTACAAGCCGTTTTCACCGGGTAGCCTCGGTGCTGTAAGTATTTTTGCAGACACCATGTATAGGTGTCGCTGTCGTCGATCAGCAGTATCTTTTTCATGTGTCCTCACCCCCAATATTGATTTACCACAAGCATAAACTACAAATGTTACACAAATGTCCGAGGTGCCTTCGATTTCGACAAAAAAACAGGCCGAATTGTTACAAAGCTCGGACATTTCAAAAATTTTTTGAGAAATGGCGAAAAAAGCGGGGCAGCACACGCCGCCCCGCCGATCCCATACGGTTATTCCATCGTCCGCATTTGTTCAATCAGGGATTGTTTTTTCTGTCTGCGGACTGTCCATACAGACAAAATCAGCTCCATTCCGAATAATACCAGAATGAACAGGCCCATTTCCAAAACCGGGAATTTGTAAGGCACTACCTTTCCGGCAAAAATGGCAATGCTCATTTTTCTGCAAGCAAAGATGGAAGCCGGAAGCCCAACGATCAGCGTCGCCAATGTTGCAAAGAGCGCATAGCACAGGCCCTCGCAGATGTTCATTTTACATAGCTGTTTTTGTGTTAGACCGATGGAACGCAAAACACTGTTTTCCTGCTTTCTGGACATCTGGTTAGAGAGTGTCGTATTGATAAGATTGATAACACCAAAAAGGAATACCAGCCATGAAAGCACCTCCATACTCCCGAATGCCACCTGATCTTTCGACTTCATATATTCAATCCGTATATTTATTTCATCTAAAGCAAGGTTACTATGGCTGGCAACAATATTTTTTAAGCCAGCTTTTACGATTTCCGCTTTTTTCGGATCGCTTGCAATACTCCACGAATAGTCAAATGAAGTAATTTCCGGGTGTAGTTCACAGAACAAATCCTGTGGTGCAAATGCAACAGCCCCATCAATAAGTAATTTACCATGCCCGGTATATGTGCCTGGGCCAAATAGCCCTGATATAGTAACAGGAACGGATGACTGCCCCTCTCCGAAAGATATTTCGACCGTTGAACCAACTCCCATATCTTCATAAGAATCTACAATCGAGCGTGAAATTACGATACTATGAGAATCTGTTGGCATCGTTCCCTCCGTCAATGCAGCCTCAACCTTAGCATAATTCTGATCGGTCAGCATATCACAGTTTCCAGTGTTCTGATTGATGTCCCCCTTAAAAGTTGTATGAAGCGTTTGTCTGTTTGCAATTACATCTGTGACACCATCAATAGATAAAATTTCCTGCTTTAATTCCTCGTTCAGTGGATTTCCTGCTGCCATAAGTTCTTCTTCTGGCACTTCTGATTGTAGATAAATTTTATAATCGCCATCTGGAAAATAAAGTCTTGCCCGTGCTTCCGGGGAGCGCGTTAATACAATGGAAGATACCACAAGTAGGATAATTCCGCCCAAACTCAATGAGGCTACAATAGCAACGGTCTTTTTTCCGTCACGCTTAAAATTCGCAATTCCCATTGAAACAGGATTGAGCTTGATAGTCTTTTTCCGGCTGCGGATGTCCTTTTGCGCCGGGGTAAAACGGACGGCTTCAATGGGGGAAATCCCTGCCGCAATTTTCACCGGCTTACGGATGGAAACAGATACCATGATCCAACTGCTTATAAGCGTTAAAATAACCGTTGCCACATAGGAAACAGCGTTAAAACCCTTGGAAAACAGGAGGAAACCGCCGCATACGCCCAGCACTGTGCCAATCAGAATCCCGATACTGCCGAGTTTGCGTCCCTCGTTCTTTACAATCCGCTTGATTTGCTTTGGTGTCGCACCAATCGTCCGAAGCTGCCCGTAGCTCTTGATTTTGTCATTGATGGAAATACGGAAGATACTCTGGATCACAATATAGCCGCCGATCAGAACAATGGCAATCACGCTAGCCATCAGTGCAAAATCAAAGGATTTAGAGGCATAAGCAAAATACTTGTTGTTCATTTTGGGTATAGGAAGCTGATATTCCTCCGCAATCTCCCTACAATAAGAGGTCATCAGTTCTTCGTCCAACTGGTCGCTGTTTTTGAAATGGGCATAGGCACGATACCCAGCGGGGTTAAACCCATCCCATTCTTTCAAGGCAGCTTTGGAAAGAATGATAGCGCAGGTATTCGCTTCTTTTTCGTTTACGCTGTCCATAATGCCGGTAACAACATAATTACCATGAAAGCTCTCGGTGTCTAAGGTCACAGTGTCCCCAATTTTGGCATTGTTTCCATAGGTGGAAAGAAAGTATTCGCTTACGACAACTTCATTTGCTTTTTCAGGAACCCGGCCCTCTAACAACTCCATCTGCGCCTTGGTAATCTCCATCATTTGCGCGTCGCAATACACATAGGACGCATGATAGCCTTGTTCTGAAAGTTCCTCACCCAGCATATAGTAGCCGCCTACGCGCTCAAACTCCGGCAGTCCTTTCAGGGTTTCAATGTCGTTTTCCTCTACGCCCATCCAGACCGCCTCATAAGTATCAACAACCTGATTGCGCTGCATTTGTGTCAGGGAAGTAGATACAATTCCCGTAAAGCAGATCAGAAATGCCGCCAGCGCAACGGCAATCACCACCATCAGATTCCGGCGCTTCTCGCTTTGCAAACTTTTCTTTGCCAGCTTCTTTGTAATGGCGCTGGTATCATTTTCAAAAGGCCATGTCATAGCCTGCCACCTCCTTACTCCACGATCTTGCCGTCCTCAATGCGGACAATCCGATCTGCAAGACGGGCTATGTCGTTATTGTGGGTAATCATCACGACAGTTTGCCGGAACTCCGCACTGGTACGCTTGATAAGCCCCAGCACCTCGGCACTGGTCTTGCTGTCAAGGTTGCCGGTCGGCTCGTCGGCCAGCACGATAGCCGGTTTGGTAATCAGGGCGCGGGCAATCGCCACACGCTGCTGCTGGCCGCCGGAAAGATTGTTCGGCATATTTTTCAGTTTATCTTCCAGCCCCAGCAGGTGAACGATCTCGTCCAAAAACTTCTGATCCACCGTGTCCCCGTCCAGCTCCACCGGCAGGACAATGTTCTCATACACATTCAGGATGGGAACAAGGTTATAGTTCTGGAAGATAAAGCCGATGTTGCGGCGGCGGAAGATGGTGAGCTGTTCGTCGTTCATTTTTGACAGCTCTTTGTCCCGGACAATCACATTGCCGGAAGTAGGGGTGTCCAGCCCGCCCATCATGTGAAGCAGGGTGGACTTGCCGCTGCCGGAGGTTCCCACAACGGCCACAAACTCGCCGTCCTCCACAGAGAAGTTCACGCCGTCAAGGGCGCGGGTGATATTCGGCTCTGTGCCGTAATACTTTTTCAGGTCGATAGTCTGTAAAATGCTCATAAAATTCAATCCTTTCTTTGTTTGTTGTAAATGCGGAACGCTGCTGCGCCGGTGGCCGCCAACTGTACCAGAATCAGCACAGCGAACAGGCCGAAGCTCTCATAGTAGAACAGTTCATCCCAAAATAGGAGAACATCACAGAGAGCAGTCAAGGCAACCGTTCAGCGGATGTGCCGGGCCAGCCATTGCCGGAACACCAGCACAAGAACAACGGGCGGGACGATCAGCAGCGCCAGATTCAAAATCAATGTCGGGGTCAGTTCCATTGCGTCGCCTCCTCACTTTTGTTGATAAGGGTATTGTAAAACCCAAATGTCCGCGAAATGTTACAACAGCCAAAAAAATTCATTGAAAATCGGGGTGAAATGTTACAACACTCGGACATTTCAAAATCAGTCTGCCATTTTGATCCGTTCCACCAACGAATTTCTGCATTGAATTTTTAGACAGATAGCAGAAATTATAATAGGTGTTATTATTAAGCAGACACCGTAAATCAGTAATGGAATAAAAGGAAAAGCATATTGAAAATAAGTTAATCCATTCGCAGACAATATCCGTACTAACAAATACCCTATCAAGGTTCCTACCACAACCGTAATAATCAAGCATGGAATAATCAGTAAGACACTTTCATGCAGCAGCATTTTCTTTAGCTGCTTTTTTGTCATACCGATAGATTCCAATATTCCAAATTCTTTTCTCCTTGTACTGATACGACTAATCAAGGTGTTTGTCAGATTAAAAATGCTAAACATAATGACAAAGGCAGATACTCCATAAACTTGTACGCTGGTATTATGAATCGTATTTGCCGAAGATGCTTTTACCTCTTGTAAGGTTTCCATTACCAAATCAGGGTGTCGGGACAGTATATTATTTAATTTGCTTTCTACTGATTTACCCACTTTTTCATATTCAGGTACGGACAAAGTTAAGGAAGCTGTTAAATCCATATCGCCCCACAACTTTTCTATGGTTTCTTTGGGGAGATAAAAGCCCTCATTCATACTTTTTTCGGAAGTACCGGCAATCAAAATATCTATGCTGTGTTCAGCCCCATCAAACCATCGTAATGTCACTTTTTCTCCTATTGACGGGCAAGCATGATAGACTTCTTTCTGTACACTTGTTCCTAATATAACCATAGCGTCTTGTTTCACCAATGTTTCGTATGTCCAATCAACAGGAAGCGTTTTCAAAATTTCTTCCTGATTATCAGGCGTAATCGGAATAATGGGAATTTCTAATTGTTCATTGTGATACTCAATAATGGCTGCGGTTCTCTCCGTAGCATAAATCTCTTTAACTTCCGGGATTTGTTGCAATTCTTCCATGAGTTCCTGTGAAAAAGGCGTATCAACTTGATACTCCGAAATACCATACGGTTTCGGATTGACTAATGTATTGTGGTTAATCGTAATATAATATTCTCCATCTTCCAAATTCCCCATTCTTGCAAAGGAATCTGGATTCCATGATGATATAAAAGTGGCTCCAACCATAAATAAAATCCCGCCGATTGCAAGCGAGGCAATCGTCAGATTGTGTTTTTTTCGATTCTGCTTTTCGCTCAATACGGCTAAAGAATACGGTGAGAGACGAATATGATTTTTCCTGTTCCGCACTCTACTTTCTTTTAGTTCTGGATTGTTTCCAACATATTTTGTTGCTTCAATAGGGGAAATATTTGAAGCTATTTGTGCGGGCTTGTATACGGAAATTTGTACGATGATAATGCCTAATATTATTGCGAAAATACTTGTGGCTATGGCATTGATAATCGTTATTCCATTCGGCTCTAACAAATATGCAAATATGATACCTACTGTAATACCGGCAGGTATTCCGAACAGGCAGAAACGATACCCCTCTTTACGAATCATCCGCTTAATTTGTTTTTCTGTCATGCCAATAGTTTTGAGCTGTCCAATCTGCGACACTTGATTTGATACCGAAAGGTAGAACACACTGTATATGACAATTCCGCTTGAAAATGCAATAAAAAGAGTAGCTAAAAGAACACCTCCCATTCCTGATCCACTGATAAGTGAGGAACAGAATTTGCTATTAAAATAAAGCTGGTTCCTGCTTATGTCTTGGGATAAAGCCAGACGATATACTGTATTCTCAAAATCAATAAGTCCCATTTCCGTGGCACCATTTACACGAATCAAGGCACTATATGGAATATCAGATAATAACACACCCTGTTCTGCATACGCTGGGGAGACATAAAAGTAAAATGTTCCTGTTTCCACATTATCAGTAAAACCAGTAATGATGAAATCCTCTGTTTTACTCCCTGCCGTTGGTAAAGTGATGGTATCTCCTATATTTAGCTGATACCCCAGTTCTAATTGCACATTTTTATCAATTACAATTTCATTGTACTGTTCTGGACAGGTTCCACTGACTAATTCATAGGATTTTATAATTCCAAAACCAGTCGGCATATAAACCGCTTCAAATTTGATCCCATCCATCAGAAAACTATCACTATGCTTATAGGGTACAATATCTTCAAGATCAGGTTCTTTTTTCAGAACTTCTATCTGTTCTGCTGTAAGCCCCCCGATGGTAGCTTGCTGCATTTGATTCAAAATCTTTTGTTCACTAATTTTGCTGCCTTGTTGGAATAAGGAGATTCCCACAATCAAACTAATTGCCAGCGCAATGGTCAAAACATTAAAAAAGCAAAAAATACGATTTGAAGATACATTGCGTTTTGCTAATTTCTTTACAATGGCGCTGGTATCGTTCTCAAAAGGCCATGTCATAGTTGTATCACCTCCATATTTGATAAGGGTATTGTAAACCCCAAATGTCCGCGAAATGTTACAGCGGCCAAAAAATTTCATTGAAAATCGGGGTGAAATGTTACAACGCTCGGACATTTCAAAAAAATTTACGGCGGGCAGCCGGAAATGGCCGTCCGCCGCGTTCTATTTTGTAGGCAGCATAATGGAAAATTCCGAACCCTTGCCCGGCTCCGAAACCACTTTGATATAGCCGCCCTGCCGCGTTACGATCTCGCGGGCCAGATACAGGCCAATGCCAACGCCCTGCTGTTCGTGTACTTCTTCCTCACGATAAAAGCGCCGGAAGATAGCGGCCTGATTGCTTTCGGAAATGCCCTTGCCGGTGTCGGTTACTTTAATCTCCACATACATTTCCCATAGCACCACCGACACAGCGATTTTTCCGCCCGCCGGGGTGTATTTCACCGCATTGTCCAGCAGGTTAAAGAGGGCTTCGGATGTCCACTTGCTGTCATGGGAAACGGTCAAATCCTCCGGGCAGTCCACGGACACAGCGATTTCCTTTTTCTCCGCTGCATACACGATCCCACTCATGGCCTGCGCCACAGTATCAAAGAGGCGGCCCGGTTTCTTATCCAACTGGATCACGCCTGTTTCCAGCCGGGAAGTTTTCACAAGGGCTTGAAAGAGAAAGTCCAGCTTATCCGTCTGGCTGCGGATTCCCCGGATAAAGTCGGTGCGCTCCGCCTCGGTCATAGGCTTTTCCAGCAGGGTGTCCGTCGCCATTTTCAGATTGCTTACCGGCGTTTTCACTTGATGGGAAATATCCGATACAAGGGTCTGTAACTCCTGCCGTTCCTCGTCTACCCGGCGGCGGTTCTCCTGCATGATCTGATAAAGCCTTGCCAGCCGATGTCCGATTCTGGCAAGCTGGGTTTCGCTGTCCTCCGGGCGCTGGGGTGCTTCATTCCCGGCGATCATGTGGTCTAAGGTCTGGCACAGGTCAGCGGTAAACTGTGACAACCGCTTTCCAAACGCCTGCGTCAGTACAAAAATCCCTACAAGGGCGCACAGTAGCAGCACCCCGCCCGTCAGCAGCACCGCCGTCTGTTTCGTCACAAAAAACAGGGCTATGGTGATCCCGGACATGGAGAGGGCAAGCCCTATTGCCACCCGGCCAAACAGCCGCTTTACCGAGAGGTTTTGAAACTTCATTTTGCCTCGCCTCCCGTCCATTGATAGCCCATGCCGTAAACGGTCTTGATGTAGGGCGCGCCGCCGTCGGCTTCAATCTTGCTGCGAATTCGGCTGATGGAGGTTGTCAGGGTGTGTTCGTCCACAAACCTCTCGTCTATATCCCACAGCTTTTCCAAAAGCTGCCCACGGGTCAGCACTTGCCGGGGATTTTTACGGAACAGGTTCAGCATTTTGTACTCCATCGGGGATAGGGTCAGGGGCTTGCCATTTAAGGAAGCCGTCTGCTCCGAGAAGTCCAGAAACAGCCGCCCGTCGTCGTAAATGTCCTTGGCCGGTTTGTGGTGTTCCAGCATGGCGAACATAGCTTTGATTTTCCGCTGCAAGGCCCCGATCACAAAGGGCTTTGTGATGTAGTCCACCGCGCCCACCTCATAGCCCCGTATCTGGTCGCTCTCCTGATCGTTGGCGGTCAGGAAAATTACAATGGTGTCCGGGTGCTGGGGCTTTATCAGCTTGCACAGCTCAAAACCGTTGCCGTCCGGCAGGTTGATGTCCAGCAGCACTAAATCAAATTCCCGCTGGCGGATAGCTTCGGCTGCGGTTCTGGCATTTAGGGCAGAAGTCACGCCGTAGCCGTCTGCGGTCAGGTTATAGTCTAACATCTTATTCAAAAAACTGTCGTCCTCGACAATTAAAATCTGCTTCATATCCTCACTTCCTTTGCTTTTTGCAAATAGTATAACAGGCAAATGTCCGCGAAATGTTACAACGGACAAAAAATTTTATTTTTTTGCATTTCTCTGTTATAGCAGTTCAAAATAATAACTCTATTATAGGCAGTTATCAAAGGTTTATCAATGCGGCAACTGTAAACAGATTCTCTGCCAAAGACTCTTAAAACTACTGGCAAGCAATGCAATCTTACGTAAGATTGCGTATTTAGCAGAAATCCCGTTCCCGGAATTCCTGCTAAATGCTTGTTGGTGACATATCCCCAAACCCCTGAGATCATTGCCGGTGGCAATGGCTGCGCGTTCCGTTGGAACGCTGAAAACGAAAAGCTGACAAACCTTATTGACGTGATTTTTCTGTGCTGCGCTGCGGTAGCGGTGGGGAAGAAATCTCTAATAGATATTCCACATTAGCCCGAACATTATGAAGTTCTTTCATATCATTTTTGGCCTGCTTATAGGCAGAATAGGCTTTCCGTTTTTGTTCCAGAAGATCGGTGTATTCCTCCCGGAGAGATTTAACAGAGGGGAGCTTTTGGATTCCTAGCTCGTCAAAATGATTCTTTGCCGCCTGGTGTAGCAGAATTTCAGCCTCATGTACTATTCGGTATTTTTTGCTGTACCCGGCTTTGCGATATTCTACATAGACAGCCCGCGTTTTCGCATAGTTTACGATCTGCTTTTGTAGCTCGGCATTGGCGTTCATTCTTGACTCTAAATCTTTAATTTGAACGGATAAGGTATTGAAATTAGTGGTAGCGGCGTTGGCTTTTTCCAGAAGATCCTCATAACCCATATCGCCATGTTCTTTTAAGTAGAGCACTGCCTGGGAAAGCTGTTTTAAGTTGAACACTTTTGCCCAACGCTCATAACCGGGACCTTTGCCGGAACGGATTGCAGCCTCTATATCTACCAGCAATCCAACTTTGGAAACCGGTTTTTTTGAAAAAGTATGGTGGGATTTTACTGTCCGTGTACCGGCAATTCGTTCTTTGATGGCCTGTTCTGTATAATCGCCTTTGAGCGTATCGCATCGGGTATAATTTTCTTGTCCCGGAACTCGGAACCGAAGATGTTTTCTTTCACGGTTAACTTCAATCCCGGCAGCCTCCAGCTTCTTTAGAAGTTCCTCAAAATCTTTTGGCTTTTCCTCTAATGCAGCATCAATAGCAATGCGTATCTGCTCCTGAAAGGAAGGCTGCTTTTTATTTCCCAGCCATGTGCCATAATGCTCCCGGCTGGGTTTCGGATTTTCTACAATCGAAAGTCCATGCTCCAAACACAGCTTGTCATTCATTCGCCGGATTGCCCAGGTAGAACCCCAGAAGTTGCGAAATTTTTTCTGACAGTCCAGTGTAGTAGAGTTGATAATGATGTGATTATGGACATGGTGCTTATCCACATGGGTGCAGACAACAAAGGCATGGTTTCCTTTTGTGAGCTTCAGTGCCAGCTCCCTGCCGATCTGATTAGCTTCTTCTGGCGTAACTTCGCCGGGCTTAAATGCCTGACGGAGATGGTAGGCGATCACATCATCTGCACCCTGATTTCTGCCGGTCAGATTTGCATACTGTCGTTTGGACAGAAGAAACTCTGCATCAGCAAGCCGGGTATCACACTCATAGCCATAAATGAATTTTCCAAAATCGGTTTTCTGCGGATTTTCTACATAATCAATAATATCTGAGATCGCAGTAGAGATATTCCGACCTTTTCCTACATGCAGAGGCATCAGTCTTGTGGTCGCTATTTTCGTCACCTCCTTAACTTAATTCCAATCAGAGAAGTTATAATTGCAGAAAAAGAGCGGGGCTGCCTATGCGCCCCGCCAAATCTGCTTAACCAAATATAAAATCCTTTAAGGCACTGTTTGCCCCGCCAATGATCCCTACCAGCCATGCAGCCGCCAGAGGCAGACCGTATGGACTGATAAGAAAGGCGATCATAAGCCATGCAAGACCCGGCAAAAATCCTGCGACAAAGAACAGCACCAATGCCGCCAGAAAGATGATCCCAGAAAGAATCCCAAGTACCGCACCGGAAAGAACCACTAAAAATTTACATACCAGATAAAGAATCCCCGTAACCAGCATAAAGGGAAGTGCCAGTAATTTACCTATCAAACGCATACGCTTTGCCTCCTTTCAGAAGGGCATCTGCCCTTATAAAAATTTTACCGTGACGGCAAAAAGAAAGCAACGGCTTTCCGGCTGTTTATGAAATGTTTGCAAATCCCCGGATCAGTTTGTCCATGCCATCCCAAAGGCTGTCCAGACGGGTGCGGATGTCATCTATATCTGCGGCATAAATATTGCCGGTCTCATTGGCCCGTCTGGTATATTGGTTTAAGTTATTGGAACAAATGCGGAGAAGCCGGATCATTTCCTGAATATCTCCCATATCAAGGTGGATGATGTAACCGTCTACGGCCATCTTTCGCAGATATGCCGACAGGTTGGTAATGCCAAGTTCCGCCATGCGTTCTTTTACCAGTTCGGCCTCCGCTTCGGACATGACAAATTCGACGCGGACGGATTTTTTGTTATGCCCGCCATTCATCGTTCCAACCCTCTTTTATGAGATGAGACCTCCTGCGTCGAAACCGCCGTCTTTGCTCTTTTGAGTTTTTCCCGCAGGGTGGTCTTTTCCAGCTTATCAAGATATTCCTCCAGATTTCCGGCTGTCGCATGATAGCTGCGTTTGAGGCGTTCCCGTTTTAGAATTATCATCAGCTCCGGCTCATTTTCTGGCAGATAAGTCATTGTTTTAGGGGCTCCATGCTCTGGCATAAGCCGGTTCATAAATTGTCTCCGTTCCTGATAGGGGATCGTGATAACATTTCCATCCTCAAAAGCAACGGCTACATTTCCGATTGGACAGGTCAATTTTTTCATCCGTTCCACATGTTCTCTATAATTTAGCGGATAGAGATCGCCAAATATTTTTCCGTCCCTGACTTCTTTCAAAGAGATGGCATAAGCCAAAACGGGATCATTTGTCTGCTCCTGGTAAAACCGCCACACTTTGTTTTCATGGCTGCCCTCCAGATAAACTTCCCGTTCGCGCAGGGTATAGGTTCCGCAAGGGCGTGACATCCAAAGAAGCTGTTTATCCTCTGAACGCTCTGACACAGCCAGTTTTGAGATCAGTTCCTTATCCAGGTCAAAGTCCTCTTTATAATGTTGGGTATGAAGATCTACGATACGGGAAAGAGCACCCAAAAGATCTACATCCTCAAATCTTACCCCGGCCATCAGCGTTCCCTTTCCGGCACCGGAGGGATCATCTGCCTTGCTTCATGCTCCGGTTTGTCTGCTTTCAAACGGTCCATCAAAGACGGCTTTGCTTCCGGCACCAGCTCCCGGATTTCTTCATCCGTCTGTCCGTCTGTCAGATCCGGGCGCACAGGAGGTTCGTTGTTCAGCCTGCCATCCAGCATATTGTAGTTGCCGGTCTGACCTTCCTCATAAAGTTCTGCATTGCGCAGATAACTCTCCGGCGCCTGAAATGGCTGTCCGGCAAACAGAATTTCTCTTTGGGTGGTAAACTGTGCAAGGACCCCATTTTGCAGTCTTGCAAATTCTTCATACTGGCGCAGGGTAAGCCCTCGTTCCAGCATTTCCGCCTGGGTATGCGCCCAGCCTTCTCCATAGAGAAAATAGTACATGTCGGGCTGATCACAGACAAAACACAGGGAACCGTCCTGATTGTCATAGTAAGATGGCTGCATATTCTGGTAATGGCAGCGTTCCTCACGCCCCAAATACACACGGTTGTCCGCACCCAGCATAGCGACCATACCCGCGTAATTACTATGGACCGCAGAGCGGATTTCTACCAGCGGATCTGTTTGAGAAGGAATCTGTCTGCCCGGAATCTCATTTTGTTTTTCCGCTGCATCATTTCTTGGTATCACTTCTTCATGGCTGCGTGCATCCAGCTCCGGTTGAGATGTTCCTTTCCGAACAGCACCGGGCTCCGGTTCTTTTTCTTTCACATAGTATCGGACATTTGCTGTCGTATGTTCGTTGGCTTCCTTTGCATAGTTTTCAGCAGCAGCTTTGGTATCAAACTCCAACGGTTTTCCATTTTCCTTGCACCAGCTTTGTGCCGGTCCGAAAATAGAAGTGCTGCTTCGTACTGCCCATACACCATAGGTCCGTTTCTTTTCCATTCCGCATCCCTCCTTATCGTTCCTGCTGTTTGGAAGTTTGTTGCTTTTTTACCGGGTCTGCCGGTTTTGTTGCTTTTAGCTGCTGACGGAGAGAATTCTTATGCTCCAGTTTGGAATCTGTGATGTTGACATATTCGCCAATGATACAGAGCGCTTCTCCATAACTGCCGGAAACAAATACCCGATCAGACATTTCTTTTGCCTGTTCTTTCAAACCATGCTCCCGCAAAGTACGGGAAGCAATACCCAGCAGATTAAAAATGTTCCCATCTGCTCCGATCAGCGGACAATCCGGTTTATCTGCCAACGCTTCCGGTGTTTCTATAAATCCGCCTAAATAATTCGGCACAAAGTCCGACAGCCATGTGCCGCCATAGACTTCATGGGTCTGTAAACGCCACAGGGCAAGTTTTCCTATATCCAGTTTCACATCATCAAACGGGTAAAGCAGACAGGTCAGTTCGCCGTGCTGAAAAGCAGCCACATTCTCAAACTGACAGCCATCTTTCAATATGCCTGCTTTTGTCAGCATTTCATTGATCCCGTCCACCCACTCTGTCAGATCCCCGCCACAGCCCTGTAAAATCAGTCCTTCCTTATCCGGCATGCGGCGAAGATCCTCCGCAGTAATCGTGTTGATATTCAAAAAATCGCCTCCTATCGTTTTTGTTAAAATATATGTTTTGTCCGCAACTTAACCTCATTTCAAAGCACCGGAGTATTCTTACACAGCTCCCTTGAAAACAGGTGCAAAAAGCCCTTGAAAATCAAGGACTTTTAAGGCTAAGTTGCGGACATATCATGGTTGGTTTTGCCGCTTCCGGCGTTTGCGTTCCCGCTCGGATTTCCGTCTTGCATAGACCCGGCAGGCAGCGGAACAATATGCCTGGCTGGTTGTAGGAAGATATGCCTTTCCACACACAGGGCATATTTTCTGTCTCATGGAGGTGTCCTCGCCGGTAATGGCTGATTCCAGTGCTGCATCCACCGGCAGCACCGCTTTTTCAAAGTACCTGCAATAAGCACCGGTCCACCATTTATTCAGCATGTAACAAGGGCTGTCCAGAGGAAGGCAGATCTTATCCTGGGAGTCATAGTTGGCGCAAAGCTCCGTAACCAGCTTTCGGATCGTAGCCCGCTCCGAGCGGTTCAATTCTCTCTCCGCCATAACGCCTACCTTTCCGGGGCTCTGCTTTGCCGACCGCTGGAAATTTCGGTTGTATCAGTAACATTCCTGGGCTGTGAAAGGGCATCGGCGATAGAGTTCCGCTTTTTCTGTTTTGGTTCATGGTAAATAAAAAGTTCATTTTTTCCTGGTACATACAACAATCCATTTTCTTCGCAGCGGAAAATATCACATTCTTTGTCTGTTGAAACGGTATAAAAGTCTTTGTAATCATAAGGTGCTTTTTGCCGATCCTGATAGGTACACAGCCCTAAGTTGGGGTCACTTGCCAGCCGTTTCGATATGGCGAAAAAGTCGCCTTCTTTTTTGTGAAATTTTCGTATGGGCGTGAAGTGATAACCGCCATATTCAAAGGTTTTTCGATCGCTCATTTACGCCTGCCTTTCTTTACTGGAAATTCCAGCTTGAAATTCACATATTTACCGCCGGTATCATCCAGAATCACTTCCGCATCATAGGTCTTTCCTGTTTTTTCACTGTAAAGCCCGGACATAGAAATACGGCCCTCTTTCAAAAGAGCCGCTGCCACAGACTTTGTGATGGATTTTTTCTTGCTGGAAAAGAAACGGTTATCTTTCCAAAGAGCAAAAGAACATTCCCTGTTGTCGCAGAAAAAACCTTTCTTTCCTTCATATACCGGGGCTCCGCAGCGAGGACATACCCCTACGGCTTCATGTGCAGTTCCTCTGGAAGAAGGAAACAGATCCGCAAAACGTTCTTCCGGGGTAGTATGTTCTTTTACCAGCGTCCGGCTCATATCTGCAATCTGATCCATAAAAGATGTTGCCGACAGTTCGCCATGTTCCACTTGTTTCAGCATGGATTCCCATTCTGCAGTTAAGATGGGAGATTTGATATTGTCCGGCAGGACTGCGATCAGGTTCTTTCCTTTTTCCGTAGGAATGAGCTGCTTTTTCTTTCGCTGTACAAATCCGGCAGAAACCAGCTTTTCCAGTGTTGCCGCACGGGTAGCCGGAGTACCCAATCCTTTACGCTCGGCATCTTCCGGCATATCTTCCGCACCGGCAGTCTCCATAGCGGACAGCAGTGTGTCCTCCGTATAGTGTTTCGGCGGTGAAGTTTTCCCTTCACGGAGACTTGCTGATACAGCTTCAAAAGTCTGTCCTTCCTGCAGCACAGGGAGAGCGACAGCTTCATTTTCTTTGTGTTCCGTTTCACTCTGCCTGATACTCATACGGTGAATCCGTTCCACCTCTTTCCAGCCGGACTGTAAAATAGTCTTTCCTTTTGCCGTAAAAGTATATCCCTGGCAGTCCAATATAGCGGTGACCGCTTCAAATCGGTGTACCTGCGTTGTGGCACAAAGCAGTCTGACGGCAAGCAGGGTAAGCACATCCCGCTCCCCGGAAGGAAGCTCCGACAGGTCTGTCCGTGCAATCTCCACAGTTGGGATGATGGCATGGTGGTCGGTCACTTTGCTGTCGTCTGTTACCCGGTCAATGTCCGGCTCTCCGGCGCAGCCTTTTCCAAAGGGCATATTGTCACGCAGCCATAGGATCAGGGAAGCGGCGGTTGCCTGCATGTCCTTCGTCAAATACTGGCTGTCCGTTCTCGGATAGGTTGCCAGCTTCTTTTCATAGAGAGATTGCACATAATCAAGGGTCTGTTGAGCCGTATAGCCATAAATACGGTTACATTCCCTTTGCAGAGTTGTAAGGTCATAAAGGCGGGGAGGCTGTATAGTTTTTACCTGCTTTTCCGCAGAACGCACAAAAGCGGAGTTGTGGTCACAGTCCATACGGATTTTTTCAGCCTCGGATCGTTCCGTCATTTTTTCGCCGGAAGCAGTAAAACCTCCGCAGGTGATTTCCGGCACATAAAAAGGCTTGCTGATGAAGGATTCAATATCCGACTCACGCTGTACCAAAAGTGCCAGCGTCGGTGACATAACACGGCCGACATTTAGTGTGACACCATACAGGACAGAAAAAAGCCGGGTGGCATTGATCCCGATCAGCCAGTCGGCTCCTGCCCGGCATACTGCCGCATCATAGAGTTTATCGTAATCACTGCCGGGACGGAGATGGTCAAAACCCTCACGGATCGCCGCATCCTCCATACTGGAAATCCAAAGGCGTTCCATAGGCTTATTACATCCGGCATATTCATAGACCAGACGGAAGATCAGTTCTCCTTCACGCCCGGCATCCGTAGCGCATACCACAGAATCAACCCGTTTGTCCTTCATCAGCCGGCACAAAAGGGCAAGCTGCTTTTTCTTATCCTTTGGAACTTCATATTTCCAGTTTTCCGGTAGGATCGGAAGATCCTCATACCGCCATTTGGCGTACTGTTCTTTGTAAGCCTCCGGCTGTGCCAGTTCCAAAAGATGTCCCACGCACCAGCTCACCAGATAACCGGAACCTTCGAGATAACCGTCTTTTCTTTCCGTTGCGCATAATACTGCTGCCAGTGACATAGCAACAGAGGGCTTTTCTGCAATCACAAGTTTCAATTTTTATTCCTCCTTCATAGTTTCAAATTCTTTATCCGCAAGTTTTCCGGTTTGCATAAGACACATCAACATAACGCCGGAAGCCATTCCTCCGGCAAAGGTAAGGAAATGTGAAATCAGGTTCCACATAAGCATTCCTCCTAAAAATGGGTAAAGAAAAACGCCCACTTCAAAGTGAGCGCATCAACAGGTATCTATTTTGTTTTTGGTTTCAAGTGATCCGGCAGGACGATCTCTCCAACCGGGATTTCCCGCAGTTCCTTTTTCATCCGATGGGTGAAGCGGATCGTCTTTGCCGTACCGCCGGTTTCCCGTCCGTCATATACAGCGATCACTCGGTCGGAGTGCTCCACCATATAGCGGTTTCTGTGGGAGTAGACGCTTGGGAGATATTTTTCCTGTATGACAACAACATCCGCACAAGCCTCCAGCAGTTCACGGGTTCTTGTTTTCTTATTCAGGCTGTCCAGACGTTTGCGGTAAGGGATCACTGCGATCAGCTCCAGCGCCGGATTAGTCTGCTTTCTTTCCAACACCAGCTCTGCAAAATACTGATCCACGCCATCTGCAAAGCCACTCATAAAACAGGTAAATCCATCTGTAACGGCAGCATCGATCTCATGTTCCAAAGCGGCTTTTATTTTGTTGATCTCATTCTGCGGCAAATCCCTGTGTCCGGTAACACAGCAAGTCTTTCCTTTCATCGGTCATCCCTCCATCTGATAGGTAAATTTCTTCACTTTTCACATAGTAATAGATTTTATTTAGCAAGTCAACGATAATACCCTTTTTCTCTTTGCGGATAATAAAGGGGTGTAAGGTACAATCTATTACAAAATGGGAGGTGAAGGCGATGTATGAAGATTTTGTCCCGGAACGATTAGCGAAGCTGCGGACACAGAAAGGAGTTTCCGCACGCGATATGTCTTTATCGTTAGGTCAGGCAAACAACTACATCAATAATATTGAGAATAAAAAGTCACTTCCCGCTATGCAGTCTTTTTTCTACATCTGCGAATATCTGGGTGTGACTCCGCAGGAATTCTTTGACGAAGGAAATACTTACCCGGAAACCTTGAAGGAATTCATTGCAGAGGCAAGACAGCTTGATCCTCAATCCATGCAATATATCCTTGGTATTATGAAAGAACTCAATAGCAGAAAGTAGGCGGTCACGGTAATGGCCGCTTTTTTCGTGACTTTCTTTATTATATTTTATAATGTTCTCGAAATGTCCGCTCCCTATACCGATAAGTATTCAAAAACTGTTCCCCAAACAGCCTTTTTCTATTCGCCGGTACTGCCAAAGCTGCCGGTTCCTCGCTCTGTTCCCAGATCTGTTACAAAATCCGCAATGACAGTCGGCGTGATCACAAGCTGCCCGATACGGGCTCCCTTAAAAAGAGACTGCGCCTGATTGCTTACATTGCTGATGATCGCATGGATCTCTCCTCGGTAGCCGGAATCCACAGGCGGCAGTTCACAGACCAGACCTTTTACCGCCATACTGGTACGGGGAAAGATATATCCCGCATACCCATCCGGTATTTCCAGTCCAAAGCCAAGAGGAATTTTGGCGATTTCTCCGGGCTGTAAGGTGCAGTCATAGGGCAGATAAACATCTGCTCCGGCATCATTGCCATGAGGACGGTAAGGACGCTGGTGCTCCGGCACGCCAAAATCGATTAGTTTTATTTTCATCGGCAGCCTCCTTCCCAAAGAGCGGGATAGTCTTTTTCTAAAATATCCTCTGGCGTCATATCTGCCTGCAGTTTTCGCCCGCAGGTCATTTTCCCTTCCAGACATCGATCCAACTGACAGAAAGGCCCGGTCAGTGACGGGGCAAACAAGGCAGGGCTTAGGTCATAAAGTTCTTTCCAGACCTTTAACAGCACGATCCTTGTTTCATCTGTATTTCTTCGGCATACCCGCTGGCCGATGATATGTTTCCACTGATAAGGGGTGGCGCTGATGAGCAGTACATTCCGTAATCCCTGGGGCGTGGCATAGCCGGCCGCATCGTGCCCGCTTCCGGCAGTGCACAGGGCTTCATAACATTTCATGCTTTCATTACAACTTTTTAAGTACAGCTCCTGTACCACAGCCGGAGCCGTCATAATAGAATACGGGACAGCGAAATCCGCATGTCCCGTATAGTTGCTGTACTGCAGCGATGCACTCATAAATTTTACTTCGTTCTGGTGGCGGGTGATCTGCGCCAGAAAACGCCTGCTGGCACCGACAATGGCTACCGTGATCACCGCAAATTTCTGGATGGTAGGATGGGGAAGCGCCCCCATAGCTGCTACTGTCTGAACGCTGAATGATTTTTCGTAGAGCTCCATCAGGTCGTCCATTGAGGCAATCTTATGTCCCTGCTGGGTAAGTCTTGCCGCAAAGACCATGTTTTTTTCTGCTTCCGCTACCGCCTGG
Organism: Faecalibacillus sp. TM498; assembly: GCF_020589955.1. NCBI lineage: Bacteria > Bacillati > Bacillota > Erysipelotrichia > Erysipelotrichales > Coprobacillaceae > Faecalibacillus > Faecalibacillus sp. TM498. Next base: position 29,067 of record NZ_JAJDKB010000009.1, on the reverse strand, counting down.
CAGTTCAAAATTTTTACTTCAATCTGTTTAATTGGTATGTCCCTCCTTTACAATCGCTTTCAGTAAGAACAGATAGTTAAGACTGTCTGTGATCTTTTCGTCCCATGTGTCCATCGGATAAACTGTTTCCTCGGCAAAGCACATATCGTATAGAGAAACAATATGCTTTGCCAGCATACCGGCAAGGGCACGCTGGGGCGTTGTGTGCTGTAAAGTTGCCGCTGCCTTAAATGCACCCAGCCGGTCCGGATCATCCCCGGTGTATTCTTTGGTTTTCCGTTTCAAGGTATCAGCACAGAGCCGCACCTGTTCGTCAAAAACGGCATTGACTTCATTTTGCGTAATATAGCATCCCTCCTTTGAAAACAAGAAACCGGCTATTCTAAAGCATCTTAGAATAGCCGGCAAATAAATGGATATGTAATTGTTTATAGTGTATTGATCTCTTTTTCCAGTTCCTGGACCGCTGCTATGACTGTCTCAAATGTCGGAATATCCCCATACAACATATCCTGCATAGAGTTATAGTCCGTTTCCAATGCTGCGAACCGATATTCCGGCGGGAGTAATTTTAATGTGCCCGGCACAGCCTCCGGGTACTTCGCCCATGCTCTGGGATAGAATTTCATTTTGAAATCTACAACTTTCTTCAGGAGATCCAGCCTGGAAAAAGCAGCTTCTTTGACCGGTGTTGCAGCCATGCGGTAGAGATCATAATAATGTCTGGAATACCGCTGCGGCATTTCCAAATGTTCCGGTCTGTTCGCTTCATGGTGCAGGATTGTGGCTTTTTCCCAGAAGGTCCGTTCCGGGGCAACGGTAAGGATTGCGGTTTCTTTTTGCTCAAAAATCTTCGGATAATATTTTGCCGCGTATGGTTCGATCAGCGCTGTTTTTGCAGGAGTCCACGCTGCCAGCGCACCAATCTCTAAACGGATCACCTGTAAAGTCGCCGTATTCGTAAAAAGGTGCGGATAGGCGAAAATGACCGTCTGTTTATCCTTTTCATCTATGTAGACATTTGCTTCACAACCGATTTCCTGGGATAAGCCGGCTTTGACTGCCGGGCAGAATGTTTCGGACAGAAATACCTCTGCACGCACATTGGCTTCTTTGTTAAAAGTATCCTGTTTTGTATTGGAACGTTTCTCCCATGGTTCATCTTTGCCATATCCCAATACACGCCAGTCCAGAATCAAATCAATATCTTCTGAAAACCGGCTGATCAGGTGAAAGGCTTTTGAAAGGCTGGTACCTCCCTTAAAGGTGATGGACTCTTTCCATGGTGAGCGGTGAAATAAATAATCCAGCGTAAAACATACCCAAAAGTCTTTTTCCACGATGGCATCATTCAGCCCCATTTTATCTGCTGTATTTCTGAACAGCTCCCTGCGGTCGTTATCTGAAAGTCTTGCTATATTTCTCATTGTACCTTTTCACCTCCACAAATCTGCCGTATCGTATCGTAAACCCAATCCGTAGACTCGGTTGCTTCCTTCAAACAAGCCTGTTTATCCTTGTCTGTCAGTTTTTCGGAAAGCATCTGTATGACTTCTGGCGTAACATTCGATCTGCCAAGCGTTTTTAATGCCTGTATAACCAAACTTGTCATATAGGACAATCCGGTAATCTCCTTATTGGTCCGGTGCTTAAATTCCAGCTTTGTAGAGTTCCACTCGTAGGTCTTATATGGACCATCGCTGATATAGGACCATACTGCTGTTACCTGTGTTGAAAGACCTAACAGGTTCAATGCTGTATTCCCACATGGGGCAATCGTCCAGTGATAACTTCGTGCCAATGCGTTCGCCACCGCTTCCGGGTCTGCCGCCACATATTCATCCAGAAGTTTGCTATATTTTGGTTTTTCATAAACTCCTTTCAAAATACGGCGCAATGTTCCTGATTGCACTAAACGGCTTAAACTTTGACGAATAGTGGATGTATCTGCAATATCCGCAAAATCAGACATCACAAAAACAGTTCCATCTTCAAGAGAAAGAACACGCTCTCGTATTCGTTTTGTATATCCGTTGTCCACAATACCGCCTCCCTTCATGTCACGAATATTATATATTATTCGTGACATGATTGCAATAGGTCCTATTCCTCTTATTTTGAGTGTTCCCATTAAAAATCTGATTTATACATCAAAAATCAAAAATTTTGCAAGGCAGTACAGTTTTCATATATGTCACATATTTTATATATTATTCGTGACATCAGGCAGTTGGCAGGTAGATCCAGTCGTGCATCAGGCACACGCTGGGTTCATCCTCCCTGGGAACCAGACGGTAGGTACATTCCCCATAGACCGTGCGTTTGTCCTCGATCTCCATGCCATAGGCTTTATAAAAGCGGTATTCCAGATTGGAGATAATACAGCGCAGGGTTTGCAGAGCCTCCCTCTGTGCTGATACGATCAGGTCACGGTCAATGCTGCGCTTCAAAAACAGCAGCGATTTGTAAAGCTGTACCTCTGTGCGGTAAGGGCGGCAGTCTTTCGTTTCCAGCCATCCGCAAAAAGCGACCGGTCCGCTCTGGATCACACTGCGGTCCGGGTGATAATACTCGTAGCAGTCCAGGTTTGCCGTATTCAGAAGATAGAGCATTTCCCGGACTTCATTTTCCGGCATGTCGTAAAACCGCAAAAGCGAGCGGTAAAGATGGACATAGCCAGGAATGGAAATCATGGTATTTACCATAAAATAAAATCCTCCTTGTAAACAACAGGTGCGGGAGCTTTTGCCCCCGCACCGTCTAAAATCTATATTTCGTTATCTACTTTCACGAGTTTTCCCATGACAAGGAAGCGTCCTGTGCCGCTCGGCGTACAGGTAGAAAGGGTCAGTACCTTATCGCTGCAGGTCACAGTCACATCACTTTCCACCGCGGAACGTTCCTTCATAGCTGTAAGCCAGGTAGTATAAGCACCGTCATCCTTCCAGGAAAGCTGCCAGGGAGAAGTTTCACTGCCGGATTCTTCCGGCTTTGCTGCAAATGCCGCAAAGATCTCCATGACATAACCCCCCTTCGGAGTAACGAGATACATCTGCCTGTGAGTATCAAAGTAACTTTGTTCATCGTACCGGTTCAGCAAGGCAAACATGGAACCATCCCGCATATTATGGCCGTAGACGATCGTATTGCGGTCTGAAAAATCTGCCCGGTTTTCATAATCGGCAAACAGGCAGCCAACCTTGTTATAGGTTCCGTCATAAAGATGGTTCAGGTAATACTCGTTGTTGTCAGTCTGCGTCACCGGATAATTGAGCACCGTATCAGGAAGGGAAAGCCATCCGATGATGTCCGGTCCATTTTCACGGAGCGCTTCAAAGTCTACCGAAGGCAGGACAATATCGGCATCGTCCTGTTTTGTTTCTGTCGGATCGGTTGCCTGCTCCGGGGAGTCTGTCTGCTCCGGTACTTCCACATATCCGGCAAGATCCCGATAGGCGTCTTTACTCTCGGCATACTGGTTCAGGTCACGGAACACCAAAAATCCGCTGCCAAGAGCCACCAGAGCGCAGAGTGAAAGGACAGAAGCCCCGACAGCCGTTCTTTTTGGGGAAGTCCTGCTGTCTTTTCCCTTTTTGAAATAATACACAGCAAATACGCTGCCGCCGATCAGTGCGGCTGCCAACAGTCCGCCATATAGGAAAATATACGGATCATCCCCGGTCTGCGGTACCGGCTTTTGAGGGGTGGAAGGATTGGACGGAACAGAAGGTTTTTCCGGCTTTTCCGGTTTTTCATTAAAGAACTGGACCGTAGATGTCTGGTCAGCTTTGATTTCCACCGTAGCGGCATCAGGAATGATGTAATCCTTGCTTGCCCGGTTTGCAACTTCTGTTACGGTATAAATACCGACACGAAGGCCCTTGACTTCAATTACACCGGATTTTGGAGTGGTGAATGTCTCGCAGTAGGAGCCGTCCGCGCTCTTGACCTCGATGGCAAAACCATCTTTGCGCCCGTCGCTGGAATCCTTTGTGATCTTTAAGTTGCCGCGGTAAGCCTCATTGGTAAATCCGTGCCCGGCTTCTCCATTTTCCACAACTGCGACCTGTCCATCTTCTGTGATGGAAAAATAGTAAGCGTTTGGGTCAGGCTGATAGCCCTCCGGCGCTTTGCTTTCTTTGATAAAGTAGCCGCCAGCCAGAAGGTTTTCCGCCGTATGATAGCCTGCATCGGTTTCTTTCAGCGTACCGATCTTTTGATCGTCAGGATCATATTCCTGGTTGGCGTTGGAATCCGCATACAGGTCGAACACTGCACCGGGCAGGAAGCGCAGGAAAGAATTCTTGTCTTTCTTATCCTCCTTTTCCACAGGGGACGGTTCCTCCACAGCTTCGGTTTTAGTTACCTGCACACTGCCGCGGATCAGGGTGTTTTCCACACGGATCTCGATATGCTGTCCGTCTGCACCGATATATACATGGTGCTGCTGCGGGCTTACCGTATAAAGGTCAGGGGCAGAGATCTCCTTGACGATCCAGTGTCCGTAAGGAATATTCTCAAAGGAAAAACTGCCGTCTTTTCCGGTAACAGCAGTAAGCAGTGCATTTTCTTCGGTAAATTCTTCTGTATCAGGTCTAAACAGTCCCATGAGCGCACCGGCCAGAGTGACATCTTCACCGCCTTCCGGGTTTTCCCCAACTTTTACACCGTCTACACGCCCGCGGAGAAGTTCATTGGAAACAGCCCCGCCTTCATTGACAAGGATCTGTACCAGTGCAGTTTCCTGTCCGGCATATTCAAAGACGACCGGATATTTCTGATCCGAAAGGATATAGGCGCCGTTGGTCGTGCGTTCCTTGACATAATAGCTGCCAAAAGGCAGGTCGGAGGCGAAGGAAGCACTGTAACCGCCGGATTCATCAGACGAAACAGAGACCACTTCCAGAAGTCCATCTGCCGGGATCACGCTGCCATCTGCCGCCGTCAGGTCTGCGGAAGCATAAAGTCCAAAGGAAATATCCTTATATTCCTCGTTCATGCCAAGACCGAACAGGTCATTGGTCTCCATTGCCTTGAAAAGTGTGACATCCACTTTCTGTCGTTCGTCATAAAGACCTGTTGCTGCCTGTGTGACCTCCACGGTCTCACCCGCATAGGTCAGTTCCACATATTCCGGTTGAGGATTCAGCACACAACCGGAAGGAGCCTGACGTTCCTCCAGACGGTAACGGCCAAGATAGAGAAGCCCGCTTTTCGCTGTGCCGTCCTCGCCGGTCGTAAGGGTTTCCACAACCGTATCTTTTTCTGCCCGCAAGGTACCGTCACCGGTATAAATATCTTCATCTGCGATCACGTCATAGACCGCTCCGGGAAGTCCGGAAACCTCATACACAGGTTGGTACAGTCCGTCGTTTTCCTGGACAGAAGCAAATACTTCTCCGGTCTTTGTGATGGTAAGCTGGCCTTTCTGCGGCATATTGTACTGAGTGACCGTCACAACCGCCTCGCTGCCGTCAATGGTAAACGGTACCGGCCGATCGGAAAGCACATAGCCATAAGGGGCAGCCACCTCATAAAGTTCATAATCCCCAGCGGCCAAAGGCTCCGGCAGCATCAGCCAGCCCTCGTCAGAAACATAGAAGGTATCCAGTGTTTCCGGGTTCGGATAGTAGACGGTCTGGGTGATAAATTCCCCGGTGGAAAGATCCTTGATCTGAAAACCGGTTCCGGTCACAGGGATAATCTTTCCGGTCTCTGCGTCACATTTTTCAACTTTCAGACGGGCTGTGATGGTGCGGTTGTTCAGAATATAGCTATAAGTCTTTCCGTCAGAGGAAATGAATACCGTAAAGTCCGGGACAAAGGCTTTGCCTTCCTCGCCTGCGATCTGATGGACCGTATAATGCCCATAAGGAAGCGGTTTACTGGAAGCAAAACCATCCGCATCCGTGGTAAGAAGGTCACGTTCACTTTCCTTTGCCGCGTCATAGCTTCCGGCTGCCTTTAAGTAAACTTCAAAGACTGCGCCTGCTTCCGGGCGTTCGATGATACCGGCATTGGAATCGTCGGTATTTTCGTCCTCAGGCACATCCGGGTCCAGGTCATCGGTGTGCTTGACAAGCTGGATATTTCCGTAAATAACCGTTTCCGTCACCTGATTTTCTGTGGTATTGAGTTCCACTTCATACTGGGAAGGGGATGCACCCACTTCATAAATAGTTTCATTCAGAAGATACCCGGTGCTCGGTTCGATTTCCCGGATCGTCCAGCCATCCCCGCATACATAATAGCGGGTCATAAAGCTGCCATCTGACCCGGTAGTATAAGTGTCGATCAGTTCGCCATCACGGAAGATCCCATAGGTCGCCCCTGCAAGAGTGGCATCCCCCTGAGCATTTCCGGTGTCAGCATCACTCTTTACCACATGGACGCGGAATTTCTTCAAGATATTGCTGAAATGTACCGAAGAAGTCTGCCCGCTTTCAATGGTCACGTACTGTGCGGAAGGGGTCACATAGCGGTCCGCCGGAAGTTCTTTTACCAGATAGGTTCCCGGCAGGAGCTTCTTTTCAATCTGGCCGTTTTCTCCGGTCGTAACTTCCTCATTGACTTCATTTCCCAAAATGTCCGTACCGGAGATATGGAAGGTGATACCGGAAACAATGCCGTCCTCACTGGTCTTGACAAGTTTTGCAGTACCGTAAGTTTCCGTTTTGATCTTTACAAAGAAGGAAACCGGATCGCTGGCGCCGGTCATCATGGTCTGGTAGCCGGGTCTGCCCCAGATCAGCATGTCGTTTGCCACCGGGATATTCTTTCGGAATTCAAACAGCACCGGGTCCATCATCATCTGCCTGCTGGTAAAGGTGTATTCATTTCCGTTTCTTGTCACAGAAACGCCGCTGCCTTTCAAAGCCTCCAGGTCGATCTTCAAGTTGTTGGTATCTGTGACCGTCAGGGTATAGACCTTTTTTTCTACATCCCATTTCAGTTCCAGTTCCGGTGCTTCGCTTTTCTTAGAAGAAGTAAAGGAAGGGACTGTGGAATGGGAAGCAACCTGTGCCAGAATCCAGTCATAGGCTTTTTCTGCCGGTCGTCCGGCAATCACGCTGAAATACTGATCGGCGTCTGCGTGGCCGTTTCCGTGGCGGCTGTACGGATCGCTTCTAAGCTGCTGCTGGTATTCCCAGAGGATGATCTGGGTCGCCATCTTATAGTCGTCCTCGTTGATCCCGGAAACAGGGAGCGCCGCACCGGGTTTCCAGCCATAGATCGCAGTCAGGGTGATCCCCCTCCTTGCCTCGGCAGGAAGCAGGTTCAGGTATTGGCTGTTGGTCCCGCTTTCCGAAACATAGGTGTTTTCCGAAGTATGGTAAGGAATCCCGCTCTCCACACAGTAAACCTGGTGGCTGATCCCGTCAGAGTCCGTCAGCATATAATGCCGGTAAGCATTGCCCCCGGAACTGGTGTGTACGTCGATGGTTCCGTCTGCATGGTAGGCAAGATAGGTGTAAGGCGCCGGGGCGCGGTAGTGGTTCCCATCAGAGCCCACATACTGGTCGCCCAGCCAGGAGCTTGCCGTCTGTCCGACAGACATGGCAAAAGCCTGAGCCGGAAGAAGCCCCAAAATGCTTGCCATACAAAGCAAAAACGCCAACAGCTTGCGAAAGCCGCGGCGTCTGGTTATGATATGTTCCATGAAAAAATCCTCACTTTCATAAAATCTAAAAGGACAGCCTTATTTGCTGTCCTTGTCGTCAAAATCATCCTCGGAAAGATATTCCGGTTCCCCGTATGCCTCATCCGGGTCAAAGCCTTCGCCATAACCGTCATCCTCAAATTCCGCATCGTCCTCGGCCTGCTGTTTCGGACGCACGATTTTTACATAGTAACCGATCCCACCGACCGCAAGTAAGGCAGCAAGGATAAACAGGATCGTGCCGACGCTGCCGGTTTCTTTCTTCGGCTTTTCCGGTTCTGCCGGTTTTTCAGTTTCCGCCGGCTTTTCTTTTCCTTTGCAGCCATTTAAGTCATTTTTGCAGACCGGACAGCCGGTATTAACCTTTCCTGCCTCACATTTTTCTGTGCAGTTACAGCTTTCTTCCTGAGGGATCATGCTCATGCTGCCATTGTTCTTTTCTGCAAGCGCCATCAGGTCGGACTCTGTGACGCCGTTTAAGAAGTAGACATTGTTATCTTCCCGTTTCCCATCGATCACCAGATAAAAAACATTGCCCGCGTCCGTAGTGATGGTGTAAAACTGTTTTTCCCCATCCGTACCGCTGATGTTGTCCTGTACCGTTCCGGTGCCTTCCGGGGTAAATGCACCTTCCGGGACCGCAGAAGTATTTTCCTGCTGTCCGGTACTGTTATCTGAACCGGAAGAATTTCCGCCGCCGGAAGGAGTTGCAACGTTTGAGCCGGAAGGTTTTTCTTCCTTAGGCGGTTTTGTCTGTGTACCGGACGGACTCTGGGGTGCTGCCACAGCAGGTTTCTTTTCAGGAGCCGGTTCTTTGTAATACGGATTATCCAGCTTTACCGCATCAGAACGGTTTCCTGCATAATCCTTTGCGTATATGCTTACCTGTTTTTCTGTTCCTGCATAATCTTTTAGTGCAACCGACGCTTTCCCGTCGGTGAGGGAATTGATACGGTTTTCATCAACAAAGACTGCCTCCACACCAGAGAGATCGTCACTGCTTTCTATTTTCAGGGTATCGCCCTCCAGGGAAGCAGTCAGTGTTGGCGGTGTGGTGTCTTTGGAACCGCCGGCATGAGCCGTTACAGGTAATGCGCTGACACTTACAAGAAGCGTAAGCGCCAGCATCAGGGAAAGTTTTTTAAGCCTCATGCACATCCTCCTTCTCCTGCGGTAAAACAGTTTCCGAAGGGGCCGCCTGCTGTGATTTCAAAAAATCCGCAAGCTGCTGGGGCGTCAGTTTGAAACTGCGCGCCACCGCCACATAATCGGTATTTTCCAACTCCGTTTTCTGTTCCTCCAGCTTATGGAGCTTTGCCTGCATTTCCGCAATCTTTGTTTTGGTCTTTTCAATTTCCTTTTCCAGTTTTTCAATTTTAGGATTCAATTTATTACCTCCAATCTGTTAAGGCAGACGCCCAAATGTATAAAAATGCTGCTGCCAGTAGCTTGTATTGATGTTGGCATAAGAGATCGGGTCTCCGCAGTGGATCATCATTCCATTTCCTACATAGATCCCTACATGGCTTGCACCGCTGGTATTGTAGGTCCCCTGGAAGAAGATCAGGTCGCCCGGTTTTGCATCTGCGCTTGATACCGGCGTACATACACCTAAAAGACCGTCCGCAGTCAGCCTTCCAAAATTCCAGCCGACGCCGCAGTTGTTGATCACCCAGGACACATAGCCGGAACAGTCAAAGGAAGTGGAAGGGCTTGCGCCTCCCCATACATACGGATAGCCAAGATATTTTTCCGCCTCGGCCATCATTGCGGCAAACTGTTCATCCGCAAGGGCTTCCGGTGGAATGTCATAATCGAAGTAGTTTCCTGTGCCGCCTGAACCAACTTCCGGCAGGTGCCGTTCGCTGGTATCGCCGGTATCAGCAAAATACAGGGGATTCAAATACTGGCCGTCAACCAGAACTTCTAAGTGCAGGTGGGGACCGGTGGAATTTCCGGTATTCCCGACCTTTGCGATCACATCCCCGGCTTTGACCTCCTGCCCGGCAGAAACAAGGATCTGGGAACAGTGCCCGTATTTGGTCGTCAGGGTATGTCCTTCGTATGCCTCGCCTTCAATGGCGACACATAAGCCATAACCGCCGGCATTTCCCGCAAGGGTGACCGTTCCGTCATGCCCGGCAAGGATCTCTGTGCCCTCCGGCATCCCGATGTCCACACCGGTGTGATAGTTCTTTTCCCCACTGATGGGATGTACCCGGTAGCCGTAGTAGCTGGTCACATAAGGGAGCCAGTTGGTGCCAAAGACATTTTTGACATACTGGCGGTTTCCTTTTGTCTGCAGCAGGATCTCGCAGATCTCTTTCTGGTCTGCGTTCATCCGGGAAACGACCAGGTTTTCCAAAGGTGTGACCGTGAGCTTGACATTTAAGATGCGCCATTCATAAGGCACTTCCTCCTGGGTTTCTTCCCCGGTTTCCGGGTCAACGGAAGTTTCTGTGCGATAACGGATCTCGGTTTCTTCTGAAAAGGACAGGGTATATTGTTCCTGGAAAAGCTGCCGCAGCACGCTTTCCACTTCATCGTAAGTAAATCCCTGATAAGCAGAAGTCAGATACCCCATCAGCACATACGGGTCATGCTCGATCGCACCCAGGTTATACCGGTATTCGTCATAGCCGGGGCGGTCTGATTCCACCCTGTCTATTTCCATTTGCAAATCTGTTTCCCACTCGGTATAGGTAAGCTCCGCCTGATTGATGTCCTGATCGTCTGCGAGATAGGTAGAAGCAGCCAGACTTCCCAGACCACCGGTTCCAATATTGGAGAATGTGGAAAACAGGGACATGATCAGGAAAATTACCAAAAGGAGAAGCAGGAGGACAAGGCAGATCACAGGGTGCCGTTTGACCGCATGGACAATACCGACGCTGACCCTCTCTGTTGCGACTGCGGCATTTTTTGCCTGTTTCCCGGCTTCATGGGCAGCCTTGGCATACTGCCTTTTCAGTTTTTGTTTCTGCCATATCCGGGCAATCGCATGTTTCTTCAGCTCCGGGTGGTCGCTAAGAGCCTGCCGGTAAGCAAGTCTTGCGTTGGCCTTTGCTGATTTTTTCTGTAATTTCGCTGCCTTTCGGTAGGGGGCAGTTTTATGCCGGTGATATGCCGTGCGAAGCCCCGCCTCGCCCACAAGTTCAGAGCGGTGGGCTGCCTTGATCCCCACATTTTCATCCTCTGCATCATAAATCTTTTTATGAGCGTAACCAATAGCAGTATTGGCGCCCGCCTTGACCGGACGCAGGGGTACAGGTCCTTTTACATGGGCCTTTTGGGATTTAACCTCCTTTTCAAATTTTAAGTGTTTTTTGGCTTTTCCGGTCTCCGGGTCGGAAACCGTCTCCATGCGCAGTTTCTTCCGGGCCGGCAGACGATTTTGCGCCTGCTCTGCTTTTTGTGCAGTCCGTTCCGCCTTCCGTCTTGCATGGGTGAGCTTTTTATCCTTTGTCTCCGGCGGCAGTTCATCCGCAGTAAATTCCAGCTTGGATGTTTTCGGCGGTTCGCTATCCACACCCTTTTCCTTTTGTGCTGCCTGTTCCTCCGCCTGTGCCGCTTCCTGAAAACGCTGCTGATATTTGTTCCCATGCTGATGTGTCCGGTAACGATGTTCCTGACCGGATCTGTCTGTGCCGCTCGGTGGGGCTGTTCCTTCAGAAGAAGGTGCATATTGTCCGGTATCATGGTCTGTCACATCCTCTGTTACAAGAGAACGCCTGGAAACCTCCTGCCGGAAATTGCTTCGCCCGTTTTCCTGTATCGGGGGCTCTATCCTGGCAGCCTCCGGCGTCTCAAAGTGATCCGAAAAAACATCCAAAGCGGCTGCATAAGCCTCGCCCTGTTCCAGCAAGGACGCCGGTGTTTCCGGTGATAGCTGGGAAAATTCCGTCTGTACAGGGATGTCCTGCCTGTGTGTCTTGCCGTTGACAGAAGAAGGGGTGTCCCGTGCCCTGCGCAGGTCAAAATCCTGTTCGGTCTGCCTGGCTGCCGGCTGATCCTCCCCGTGGGAATCACGCACCGGCATCCGGGTATCTTTACGCTTCCTTTGAAATTCCCTGTCGTGTGCCATTGTTCTCACCTCCGATCCATTTTAATTTTTGCCTCATGCTTTGGTCCCCGCCACTTCATCCGGTCTTGTGGTAAGCACGCTGTACAAGAGTGTGTCCTTCGGGAAGTGGTCCACAAAGGGGATGATCACATTTCCAAAGAACAAAAGCCCCTCGCCGGGACCGGAATGGGTCACATACGAAAGTTGGTGCGGGGAGATCCCCAACTGCTTTGCCAAAATCTGACGGTCTCCCTGGGCCTGGTTGAGCATATAGATAAAGTCCGAGTTCTCAAAAATATTTTCGATCTCACGGGAAGCCAGAAGGTCCTTGACATTCTGCGTTAAACCTGATGGGATTCCGCCCCATTTACGGAAGCGTTTCCAGATCTCCACGCTGAAACTTCCTGTCTGCCCTTTCAAAAGAAGATGGAATTCGTCGATATAGAACCAGGTTGTTTTATGTTTGGAGCGATTGGCCGTGACACGGTTCCACACCGCATCCTGCATGATCAAAAGCCCGATTTCCTTTAAGGCTTTTCCCAGTGACTTAAGCTGGAAACACAGTACCCGGTGTTGATCCATCTGGATATTGGAACGGTGGTTGAACACGTTAAGGGAACCATTGACATAGATTTCCAGTGCCGTTGCGATATTCTGTGCTTCCGGTTCAGACTGTTTCAAAAGCAGCTCGTAAAGATCGCCTAAGATCGGCATATTTTCCGGGCATGGGTTCTGCAGGTATTCCCGGTACACCAGTCTGGTACAACGGTCGATGATCGTCCTTTCAATAGGGGAAAGCCCTTCTTTGCCGCCGATGATAAGGTCGCACAGCGACAGGATAAAATCACTTTTCAAAGTAATTGGGTTTTCATCATCGGAATAGTCCAGATTGATGTCCATCGGGTTGATGTAGTTCGTGGAAGTAGGAGAAATATCAATGACCTGCCCCTGGGAACCGAACTGCTGTACCAGCGGCCCATACTCATTTTCCGGGTCAGCGATAATGATGTCGTCCTCCGTCAGAAGAAACACATTGACGATCTCACGCTTGGCAGAGAAAGATTTACCGCTTCCTGGGGTACCGAGAAACAGCCCATTGGGATTTTTCAGCGTTTTTCTGTTCGCCATGATCAGGTTATTGGAAAGGGCGTTCAGACCGTAATACAACGCCTCGCCCTCCTGGAACAATTCACAGGTGGTAAACGGTACAAAGATCGCTGTGCTGCTGGTCGTAAGCCCGCGCTCAATTTCAATCTGGTTCGTGCCAAGAGCAAGCGAGGACATAAGCCCCTGTTCCTGTTGGTAATCCAGCCGTTTTAAGGCACAGTTGTATTTCTGTGCCACACCCGAAGCGGCAAAAATATCATTAAACAGCTTCTGACGTTTGGCAGCGATATTTTCCACCAGTACCGTCACAAGGAACATGCGCTCATTGCGGCTCTGTAAATCCTGCAAAAGATTTTTGGCTTCCTCTCCATAGGTGGCAAGGTCGGTGGGAATGATGTCCATGTCATACCCGGATCGGACCGCTTTCTTTTGTTCCTCAATGGTCATTTTCTGCAGGTCCGACATTTTACGCTTGATGTTTCGGATCGCCTGCGCCTGGTCGATAGACTGGATATGCAGGTTGACGGTCACGGCGTCGTTTAAGTCAAGAAGATCCGCTAAAAGCCGGTCGGTAAGCTCCGGCGCCAAAATCTGCAAAAAGGAGACAGCACCGGAATGGTCGCCTACCCGGAATGTCTTTCCATCCTTTGAAAAAGACAGCCCGGATGGGGAAATGAAGTCTTTGGTAGAAAGACCAGTCTTAGGCAGATCCGACCACTGGAAATGAAACTTTTCCTGACCGTCCGGGTGAAGCTGGCTGTGAAGAAGTTCCAGACGTTCCAGTCCGTTTAAGGATCTCGCCTGAACTCCCAGGGTCTTGAAATTTGCCAGCACATCCGTTTCAATGCGTTCCAGACGCATTTTCGCAGTACGCAGGTCATCTGCCTCGATTCCAAAGGTAATGTATTTGCGTTTGGTGAGACCGTTATTTCCTTTCTGCAACTGGTTCTTTAACATATCCCCGTATTCCCTGCGGATTCCGTCATACTCGTCGCCGCGGGGAGGGATGTCAATGCTTCTGGTAAAATCCTGCATATTGGCCCGCTGGTTGATAAAGGTAAGCTGCACATGGATCGAGGCATCGAAGTAATTTAAGAAATCGCAGTAACCCTCGAAGATCTGTGCTTTATCATCTGCCTGTGCAAGCTGATAGTTAATATCAAAAAACTGCACCGTTTTGGTGTAAAGGGTATCAGTCAGCCGGCAGATCCCATCCCGGTACATTTCACGGTAGGGGATGCTCTGCTGGACCGTCTGCGGGGCATCTGCTTTCAGCCCGGCAAAAAAGCCGCCTTTTTTAGACGGCTTGGAACGGGCAGACTTAGTTTTGCCCTGCTTTGCATCGGCTCTGGTCTTTTTGGCCTGCCTGATATTTTTTTGCAGACGCTTTTCCTGAGCTTCCTGCTGCTTGTTTTTTGGCAATCTTTGTAACCTCCTTCTTTGACATAGATTTATACAGGTTATCCGTCCTGTATGGACGGTCCTTCGGCCAGAGCTTATAACGGAGCCGGTTCTTCAAGATCTTTTCTGCCGGCTGCCCGTCACGCTCATACATGGCGAAGAAGAAAAAGGGCATCATCAGCCCGATCATCAAAAGTACAGCCGCCGAATTGCCGATCGCCCCGCGGGTAAAGAAATACACCGGAAGGCCGACAAGTCCGGCAAGGCTGAAACAAATAAGCTGGCGCTTCGTCAGATTGAAGGCCAGCTTAGTCTTAACTTTGGTTAAATCCTTTGGTACAGGTACATAAGGCATCTATACACCTCCCATCGTAATATAATTTCCGGCCCATTACCGTGCACCGAAATCGCGTACCGGTTTCTCCGCAGCCGGACATTCCCGCACTTCCTGAGCCGCATTTTGCAGCCGTGCCAGGACAGAAACAGCCGGCTCTCTCTGACACAGGTATTCCTGGCTGTCTCGGATTCCGGCAATATTTTCCCGAATATCCATATCCACGTCGAACACATCTGAAACCGGCATAAGCCAACGGTCTGCAAAGTATTTCAAAGGATTCTCAAGCGCCAGCACATCATCCAGCATTTCATCCCTGAACTCAAACTTTGTTGTCAGATAGGAATACGCCTCCTGCATGGCTGTAATTTCAGCAGCTTTTTCAATTAAGGATTCCTTATCTCTTGACATAAGGCTTTCCCTGTAAGCAAAGTAATTCTGTCCCAGCCGTTTCATCAGGAGCGTATATTTGTCCTGTGCGGAAGGTTCGCTTGTGAAATGTTCAAATTTTTGCTCTGCATCAATTTCTTTGAGAAGATCGCAGATCGGGAAACTGTGTTCATGGTTATTTTCTTCCCAACACCATCGGGCTACATCCAACGGGTCCTGAAAAGAAAGAAGCGCCTCTACTTCCGCCGGAGTAAATACATGCTCAACCTTCAGATAATAGTGGAGTTCCGAAAGTCCCTGTAACTCGTAAATACTGCCGATGTTCTGTGCATCCAGCATATCCGCATGAACCTTCAAACACTCGTCCAGCCGTTCCATAAGCAGCCGCTTTGCATCTTGTTCTATCAAAATCACCCCTTTCGCTCCGGCATAGTCAGCGTACAGTTCACTTCATTGCCCCATACATCCCAGCCGGGTGTCTTTTGTCTTGCAAACAGTTCCACTCTGGGCTGATCGCCCATGAGTTTTACGATCTTATCCCGCACCTCGTCCGGTTTCTTGCTGTGCTGCTCAATATGGGAGATCACAAACTGATGGATTCCCGCACATTGGCGTTTCGGACGGCCTCTGGTTGCCAGCAGGCAGACCTCCGCGTTTGAGCGGGTCCAAAAGCCCATGCCATAAAACCAGCTATCCGCTTTCCGGTTCTGTTTGAGCCATAGAAAAGCCAGCGTTTTATATTTGAATCCCCAGGCATCGATCACCCGGAAGGCTTCATTGAGCTGCGGGAAGGTCGCCCACAGAAAAAGGGCACTGTCTTTTGCGGCAAGTTCCGATACCGGCAGGGCACAGATTTCTTCAATGCTCATTGTGGGGTAATGGTTTTCCGCAACGCCGCTTCCATGTTTCCTGTCATAATGCCAGGGCGGATCGGCATAGATAATGCCGTACTTTTTCGTTTCCGGCATTAGCGAGCCTGCTCATTCTTAGATGGGGCAGGTTTAGTCGGCTGTTCTTTGACCTTACCGGCATTTTCCTTCAATGCACCGGTCAGGGAAGGCTTTTCCGCAGCTCCCTTTGTTGCTTCAAGAGTTGCCTGCAAATTTTCAATAGCCTGCCCGTACCCATCGATCAGGGCATCGTTGAGCTGCTTGCGGAACTCTGCCGTAACCGGCCAGCAGACATCTTTCCAGTTGCCTCCCTTATCCTGGGTTGCGGGCATATTGACATACAGCCCCTTTTCACTGGAACAGATACGGAAGCCGTCAATCTTAAAGCATCCGCCAATCGTAACATTGGCAAACGCCAGCAGGTTTCCCATTGGGGCGATCGGACGCACGCGGACATCCAGCTTCATGCCGTTTGCCATTTCCGGCGTCTGTGTCTCCGGCGCCATTTTTTCTGTATTGGTTTTACTCATATATAAAATCCTCCTTTTTAGAATTGGTTTTGTTCATGCTATCTTGCATTAAATATGGATTTGGATAACGAACCTGTCTTAAACAGGGCAAAAGCCAGCAGTACCGTATAACCCGCCGTTCCCCAGATCGCGCCGTGCACGTCGCCGGACGATGGGATAGACTGGACCAGCACTGCATAAATGGCAACACAGATCAGGATCAAAAAACCCTGAAAACCCAGGGCAAAAAGGGAACGCAGATACCCGGTTCCCATTTGTCCCCATTCCCGGTTTGCCATTGTGGAAAACGGGATCGGTGCAAGGCTCACGGTTAAATAAATCTCGATCATACGGCCATATACAATGACAAAGATCACGATGGACAGTACCCACATACACAGATTGATGATGTTGGTTTCCAGCCACAATCCAATCAGTTCCCACATTCCCATTGCTTCAAGCTGGGTTTCCAGGTCAGACAATGCCGCCTGCACATCCAGGTTCCCGTTTATGACACCGGCACTTTGCGACACCACATTTTGGGCCACATCAAAGACCGCCATCACAATCGTAAAACAGTTGGTGAGCAGGTAAGTGGCAACAAAAGTCTTGAAAATCCACTTGAAGATGTTGAATGTATCGAATTCGTGCATGTTGTTCTTTTCGAGAATCATCTGGATCAGTTCATACACCAGAACAAAGGTAAGGATCATGCCCGCAATGGGAATGACGACGGTTTCCGAAAGATTCTGGATCATGGAAAACACGCCGCCATTCCAGCCCTGCGGGGTCTGTCCTACCTGATTTGCCACATCCGCAACCTGGTTGTTGACGGAGTTGAAAATACTGGTGTACTGTCCGGTGATCGCATCGATCAGGCCCTCTTTAATCCAGTCTGTTATCCATTCAAACAGACTGCCCATAAGTCAGCCCTTAACCGAACAGGCCGGAAAGCAGCGGGATCAGCGTTGCACCAACCAGAGCGATACCTCCGCCTGCCATAAGCTGCTTGATCCCCTGGGATTTTGCACCTGGGTTATCATTTCCGTAACCTTCGAGAAGGTTTACAACACCCCATGCGCCCAGACCTGCGCCCAGGGCGATCACAAGGATCTTCAAAGTATCAATCGCGCTTGCAAAAAATGCCATAATGTTCCTCCTTTAATTTCAGAAATTTAATTTGTGATATGGCCGTATCAGGCCGGAAACAAAAAAAGCCGCCGCACTGTTTTTAGAAAAAATCTGTTTCAAACAGCACGGCGGCATGGGGCAGGAAAAATCCTGCGGTTATTTACTTTTCAGGGAGAATCACGAATCCTCAAAAAATCCTCCTTTCATCGTGACAAAAACAAAGCCTGCCAGGGCGTCATGCTTTGACAGGCAGGAACAACTTTATAAAGTCTGGGAAGCCAGATCTTCGGCTGTGACTTCATAATTGCGGTATCGTTCACCGGGACGCATCGGCATCCGGGTAGAAAGAAACTTTTCGATATTAAAAGCGTTCTTCTCATTAAAATCGGAAAGCAGTTTGTAATTTGGGTGTTTGGTTATATCGTATTTCCGGGAGAGGAACGGCCGCACACCCCTGATCTGCAACAGACATTTACCCCCGTCCATGACTGCCAGTTCATCCACCGACATCAGATCCTTTCCCAGCTTTTGAAAATTTTGTCCGTGGGATTCCTGATTGCCCTTTGTGACACTGGTGTTATACAGGTCGATGGTCTCTTTCCCCAATAGGGAGTTCCAGCTTTTTAAGGTGGTTTCTTCTTTGCCTCCTAAGAAAAGGGAGGCGTCACAGTTACCGATGATGGTGTCCATGTTGTCTTTATACAGGGCTTTGAGCTGGCTTTGCGCCTGCAGCACCAGGCAGGCAGAGATCTCACGGCTTCGGATGGTCGCCATAAGACGCTCCAGGTTCGGGATCTGCCCGATATTTGCCGCCTCGTCGATCAGGCAGCGCACATGGATGGGAAGCCTTCCACCATATACATCATCCGCCCGCTCACACAAGCGGTTAAACAAAATGGAATAGATCAGACTGATCAAAAATGCAAAGGTCCCGTCCGTATCACTCATAATAAGGAAAAGAGCAGTCCGTTCATCTCCCAGCATATCCAGATCCAGTTCGTCATACATGGTAATTTCCCTGACTTCTTTAATGTCAAAAGGAGCCAGTCTGGAAGCACAGGAAATAAGGATCGACTTGGCTGTTTTTCCGGCAGCGAGCTTATATTTCTTATATTGACGCAGGGCAAAATGATCCGGGTCTTTCTGTTCCAGCGCGTCAAAGAGAAGGTCAACGGCATTTTTGAACGACTCATCATCCTCACGGACTTCCATTGCGTTCAGCATTTCTACCAGTGTGGCAAAATTCTGTTCGTTTGCCGGAGCCTCATAATAGATATATCCGATCAGTGCCGTATAGAGCAGGGTTTCTGCCTTGACCCAGAAATCGTCTCCGGCTTTTCCTTCGCCTTTGGTATTGGCGATTAGGGTAGTGACGATCTTCAGAATATCTTTCTCGGAATGAATGTAGGCGAACGGGTTAAAGTGCATACTTTTCTGGAAATTGATCGTATTGAATACCCGTATTTTATAGGACTCATAGATGATCTTTCCTTTTTCATTACGCACAGGCTTTCCGTCCTTGTCCAGCTTTGGTGTGCCTCGCTGCAACATCTTTCCGCATTCCACAAGGACTGTACCTTTCGGATCGGTGACGACGTAGGAACTGTGCATTTGCATCAGATTGGGCTTGATGAAAAAGCGCGTTTTTCCCGAACCTGATCCTCCGACTACCAGTACATTTTTATTTCTTGCATTGGCCGGATTTTTGGGCCTTCCGTTTAACATCAGTCCTTCACTTTGGGTAAGAATGATATTGTTTTCCGGATTTGGGTCCATAAACGGGGCAATATCGGCTTTATTTCCCCATCTTGCAGAACCATATTCCACATTTTTGCGGTATTTCTTAGCGTCTTTCCCTCTAAGATAGACTGCCAGCCGCATAATGGCTGCACCGCAGAAACCGATCAGCCAGTCCATTGCCGCCCCCGGCCACATACTCTGAAACGCAAGGGCAAAGCCTTCGGACAGTCCTAACAGCTTTTGGGAAGCGTCTGCTCCGGGAGCCAGCCGCACCGCTTCGCCCAGCTTGGCAAATACCAGAAGGAACAGAACATAAGGCAGATGGAGAATGACCTGTTTTTTCAATGTTTCTGCATCAATCTTCATCGTTCCGGTCCTCCGTGTTCTTTGTTCTTTACACGGTCACGGCCAAGCGACTGTGCCAGTTCTTTGAACTTATGAAGCTGTATAAGCAGCGACGGTCTGGTGCTGCGTGTAAGGTCTTTCTTTGTATATTCCTTAAAAGCTGCCGTCAGTGCATCCGCCTGGTTTGCCTTGAAATATACCGTCCATTTTGGGGGATCGGTCCCAAGTTCCTTTTCTATATGGTAGCGTACCTGATGTTTTCTGGCATACCGTTCAAAAGAGCGGATTCGCCCTGAAACTTCAATGGTATTGGCTCCGGGGTCTTTATAAGTCAGCCGCTTCATGCTGTTGCGCCCGACTTTTGGCATTGTGCGTTCCTGTTCCATCTTTTGGAGTACCGCAGCAATAGCCGCACGCAGTACCCGCCCTGACAGTTTTGCTGCCTGTATAGAAACAGAAACCGTTCGTTGTTCGAGTTCTTCCTGCAAGAGCATCCTCCTTTCTGATAAAATCGGTATTTATAATATGGAAATAACTTTTTACCGGCTTTCCCCAAGAACCTGCTGTCGGGAAGCGTGTTCAAAGGCTTTTGCTGCCTGATCGACCTGAATTTTAGCATGTTTCAAAAGCGTCTTGATGATCGTAGCCGGGCGTTCCTGTTCCTCCAGATGATCGACCATCCCTTTGCACTCATCCGGGAGGTATGCCGCCATATCTTTCAACACATCGGAAAAGTTACCCATAAAGCCCCAGCAGCTATCCGACAGCTCCCCGTTTTTATAAAGCTCAAACCCATAACATTCGCCACGCAGATAGGAATCATAAGCGGCGACTTCGCTGCGCATCAGTGCGTCCGCTTTCTGCCGGATGGCGCCGGTCATCTTGTCAGCGTCAAATTCCTTTAGGGCATCTTCTTTGGAAACATAGATCCAGCCGACCTGTCCGCTGTCCCATTCTGCATGAGGAGCCCTGCCTGAGAAACTTTCTGTACTCATGGCAAGACCTGAGTGGTCGTAGAGATAGAGGGGGAGCATCAGATACTTTTCCGAAATTACTTTCTGCATTGCTTCATCGATCGCCCGTTCCTCTGTCTTTGGTCCATGCCGGAAACGGCTGCTTACAATGTTTACCATCCGTTCATAGCGTTTCATGCCGGCTTCATCATGTCCTACGGTATCTAAATACATTTCCCGCAGGAAGTCATCTTTGTCCATATGGTTGTGATGGTCGCCCAGCGCATAGCGGGGATGAAAGCATACCATCGTCCCAAAATGTTCATCTACCTCACGGGGAGAGATCAGAATATCGTCCGGCTGCACCATAAGGGCATAAGGTTCATTTACTGCCATTAACATAATGGGCTCCTTTCTTTCTACAAATCCGGGCCGGAATGGTGCATCATCGGTTTTTCCCGGTGCTCATTGGTTGCAGGCTGCTTGACTGCAATGATCTCGCCGGCAAGCCTTGCAAATTTTTCAGGGTACTTAAACTGCTCCCCATATTTCTCCATCAGATCCGGGGAAAGGTCTGTAAAATTTTCCTCGCCAAGACCAACGATCAGAAAATTCCCGGACACAATATCATAGATGTGGCCGTCATCGTCAAAGAGAGCTCGGTTCAAAGGCAGCCCCATCAGCTTGCCTTCTTCATTGCAGATCAGAGCCACCGGGTCCTCATACGGATAGACCGCCTGAATATCTCCGCCCACTGCCGCCTGCAAGGATTTCAGACCACTTTCGATCTCCGCAGCATAAGGGGACTTGCCCGGCTCTACCATTAACACTTTCATAATTGTATATCCTCCTTCTTTTTCATTGCCGTACCGGGAGTGGTTGGCGTTTTTTCCTGAGTTTTTGCCACAGAGAGCTTCCCCAGGACGGAAGGCTTCTCCTGGTTTTCGGGTGTAAAAATACCGCCCTCCGAAACCTCGGCGGCGGCATGTTCCGTTTTGGCCTGTTCCAGTCCTTCAACCGTATAGCCAGGTAAAAGAGTACCGTGAACCATAAAATGGTGCTCATATTCTTTCGGGATCGGCGGGGAAATTTCCGTGAATAAATGGGAATAGGCTTTCTTTCGCCCGTCCAGGTATTTTATGGCTGCGTTCTTATCTGTATATCGTTTCTGGTTTTGTCCGGCAATCTTTGCTCCATATCCCTGCTTCGGGGAATGAATACGGACTTCCCATGTCACATACCAGGCAATCGGAACACTCTGTTTGGTTTCTCTGTCATATTTCGTATCTTCCCAAATACTGCAGGTCATCTGATAGACCCGGTTGCTGATTTTCTGATCCGCCCTCCAGTTATCGGTGTCTTTCCACTGGTTGCCGGTATGTTCAATCTCCGGTGTACGAAGATATTCCAAAGCCCGGTTGATCGTCTGTGTTGCCGCTGCCTGCTGTTCCCATTGTTTTGCAGCAGCCACCACGATTTCATAGGCTTTCTGCTCCCCGTCGATACTTCCCTGGCGCATGGCTTCCAGGCTATCTATTCCCATTGTGATCAGAGTAGAAATATCCACATTTTCACAAACTACGCTGTGTTCAATTTTAAGCTCTGATCCCGGCGTCAAGTGGTCGCCATACCGGTAGGCATGATAATCTTTATTTTCTTCCAAAATGCTGTTCACCTCCTGCTATATTTCCGGCTCGTGGTTTTTTCTGGAAAACGTCTGTGCCGGTGATTTTTTATCTGCCGGCCTGTTTGCCGCAAGCTGATCCATCACGGAAGGACGGCCGACGCCGAACATGGATAGCTGCCCGTCCGCCGCCTCACGAAGTTCAGAAACAGAGAGGGGAAGCGTTACATCGGCATGGGTCAATAGCTGTTCCCGTTTCAAATCCTGAATGATCTCGTCAAAAACAGCGTTGATTGCACGGCGTTCTTCCCCCACAGGGAAGGCTTTCAATACCTCCATTTCTCCGTCTTTACCGGAAACCAGGGTAAGGGCACAGTCGGCATGGCCTGCCAGATAATCCGATGTGTAGGGCAGTTTGTCCTTGATATAACAGGCAAAGGCTCTGGCTGTCATTTCCACATTGCTGTCCCAATAACCGCCGTCTTTTTCACATTCTTTTCCCATGCGTACCGAATTACGGTAAAAATCAGTTTCCGTCCGTCCAATCTGCGGAGCTTCCTGCGCCTGCATCCCGGAAAGCATACGCTCAAAAATTTCCAGCCGTTCCCGTTCACTTTTGGGAATTACCCGGCCGGTAACATTCTTCTTAAATGCGCTGATCTGTTCCACAGAGCCGGGTTCGCCGGACAAAAATGCTTCCCGCAAGACTGCGTAGGTTTCCATCTGTTCCTCATTGCCATACCGTTTCAGGGAGGCAAGAACCGAGGAATCCAGCCAGCTTGCCGCATTTTTCCGGGTGCGTTCTGTTTGTGCTTCCGTGCGCTTTGCTGCCTGTTCCGGTGTTTCCGGTTTATACTTCATGGTGTCAATGAGTTTTTGGAACGGCGCATAGAGGTGGGGCTGTTCTGACAGCATCCCTTTTGCTCTCATCTTTGTACCAAGATAATCGTCAAGTCCATGCCACCATTCATGTGCCAGGGAACCGGCCCCGTGCATTTTTGTAAGATTGATGACTGTACGCAAAGGTTCATAATGAGCTGCAGCATTGCCGCTGCCTCTTGCACCAAAAGCGATAGCAAGTGTTCCCTGATAAGCAATATCTTTATCGCTGATCTTAAGGGCTGACGCCAGATCCTTTAGTGCTTCAAATCCCATGTTAAGGGAGGTCTGCCGGTCGTTCTGGTTCATCCAGTTTCCAAACTCACCGCCGCGGAACCCAAAGGTATCAAGATAATGCTGTCCGGTGATCTCCACGCCATTCCGATAATCCGGTCCGGTACGTTTGACATGGGCAAGCTGTGGAGGGACAAAACGGATCTTTCCGTTTTTGTTCCTGCCTTTGGCAAGTTCCTGCACCCATTTCAGGGCAGCTTCTTTGGTCCCAAAATTGGTCCGCAGGATCGAATAGCCTTTTGTCACATAGTAGGTACCGGGTTTCCAGTCCCCATTTTTAGAATAGGTCTGTTTCCCGTCGTTGAAGTGGATCGCATAACCTTTCGGTATTTTCTGCTCTTTGGAAACACAAAACTGTTCCTTTTTTGCTTCCTGAGTAAAGTTGCGCTCAAAATATTCAGCTGAGCGGATCAGCATGGTATTGGACAATTTGTTTGTGATCACGGGATTGTCCTGTCCCTTTTTCGTTGCCCGGTAATGGATTCCGCTTCCCCAGCCCTGTACCTTTTCTAAATATCCATTGTCAACGAAAAAGCGGTCATAGGCTCTCACAGCATCCTCCACAGTACGGACATCTGAAAGCACTGTCTGCAATTCCCGGACTGTTTTTATATATTCCTTTTGTCTCGCGGTCCGTGTTTCCGGGGTGTCATCCGTGCGGTAATACTGAGGGGAAGCGTTTAAGCCGTCTCTTGCTTTTTTAATAAAATAGACCACGCCAAGAGGAATCCCTTCCTCCAGCATGGCTGCATAGTCCGGCTTTTTCCAAACATTATCCTTTTTCACAAATTTTTCGGCTTCGCGCTCATTCATGGCTTCCAGATCATCTGCATACAGCCCGCGGTCTTTCCACAGGTCTTTTTTCGCACCGCCGATCTTTTCGCCGAAATCTTCATGCACTCCTGCCAATCTTCATCACCTCCAGTCAGTGTAAAATTCTTATCGCTCCGGGGCAGGGCGGCGTTCTTCGTTTTTGTGAAGTTGTGGGAGGTTTCCTGTGAGCCGGTCAGTTTCCCTGCGGATCAGTTTGTCCAGAGCGCCTAAATCCTCCGGTGCAATGGCAAACTCCCGGTAATTTTCATACCACAGGCCCGTAGAGATTGCCGCGATGGGCGCAATTTTCTCCGAACCGGATGGAAGAAGGCGATACACAGGGGCTTCGTCATAAAGAAGCATCTGCTTTGCCGTTCCCTGTGGTATGCGGTACTTATCCATATCCGGGTTCTGGGCTGCCTCCATATATTGCATATTCAGGCGTTCTTCTAAATCCTGGGGCATATAACGAAATGCCTGATCCATCCACTGTCTGAACATCGTGGAATAGTGGTACTGCCATTCCGTAACTTGATTCGGGGCATAAGAAAATCCCCAACTTTTCAGAGCATCTTTTTCGTAAAGCTCCATTTCAGTCCATTCTTTCAGGCTGACCGTAGCCGCTGAACCATCTTTGCGTTCAATATTGACGCCGCAGGGATAGAGGATATTTCTTTTTATATCCTGCCGCAGCGTGTCTAAATCCATCATCAGGACATCTCCGTACAAGTGACCGCCCTCGCTCCGATCCGTATGAAACAGGAAAGCCCTCGCTCCGATGAACTCCGTTGTTAAGATCATTTGATGAAGATCCGCCGTAGAACAATAAGCAAATAAGGCGTCGGAAAGCCACATGTGATTTTTCCCCATGATGGCAATGGAATCAGCCCCGGTATTTGTTGCCAGAGAACGCATATTGAATTCGCATTCTCTAAGAAAATCTCCGGCAAAAATATGGAGTTCATACGCAAAGACGGATAAGTCTGTATCGCGGATCAAATGAATCTGCGGTAGTGGTTCCTGATTCAATCAAATTCCTCCTTTCATGTGAAGCAGCTCTTTGACCTGCTCATTTTCCGCAAACGGCTGGCTATCTGTCCCCGCCATTTAATCAATCCCTCCCATCTGCCGGTAGCTGCCCGCCGGCAATCTTGCCGACAATCTCCGGACCGGTTTCATAAATCTGCATGAGGCGTTTTGCTGTGCCGCAAGGCTGTGCAGCTCCGCTGGTCCAAAGACGCACTGTGGATGGGGCAACATTCATCAAAAGCGCAAAGCCCTTTTCGTTCATGTCCAGCTTTTTCATCAGCGATTTAACCATATCGGGGCCGTAGTCTGGACACCGGGAAGCCTCGGCAATCATCTGCAAAGCGGTATTTTCAATTTTTTTCATTTTCAAATCCTCCTGTTATTTGTTTTCCAGCCTTATGCCGGGGCAAAGCTGATCTGGTTGTGTTTCATCCTTTTGGCAAAGTCCGGCATCGAATAATTTACCCCGTCAATTTCTGCATGGGTGTCATCCAGACGATGACAAACAGCAAAGTGCCTGTCCCCGTTTCCATAGAACAGGCAGAGTAAACCATTGTCGGGAATGGAAAACAGCGCTTTTCCGGCGCTGTCTGTAAAGCAGATATGTTGAGATCCATTCATGTTGAAATCCTCCCTAAATTGAAACAGCCGCCTCTTTTGGGCGGCGTTGGTGCTGGCTGGTTTGCAGTTGTTCCCGAACCAGCAGCAATTTCTCATTGTAATCTTTTCCCATCCGGGGAGGGTTGACACTTACCCGGATATGACGGAAACGTTTATCCTCGTGAAGCATGGTCTTGATTTTCCGGGCATTGACAAATCCGGCAAGGTCGTGGTCCATATAAAGGGTAACACGCCGTATCTCCGGGTGGCGTTCCAGGAAAGAAGTCAGCGCCACATGGGAAGTACCGCCCAAAGACAAGCGATAACCATTCCATTTCCATCCCTCCAGCTCTTGAAGTGTCGCATGGGAAAGCGCATCAATAGGAGCTTCAAAGACTGCCACATGCCGGCTGCCCGGACTTTGCGGGGGATAACAAAAGTTATATCCTTTGTCGCTGCCATAGACATCCTTTTTGAGATTGCCGCTGATACTGCGCATACAGGCAAACTTCGCTTTCCCGGAATCATCTTTCCCAACAAACACACAAACCGGTTCTCCATGATACCGGGCTTCGTAAAAAATCCCGGCTTGTAAACACTGGCGAATGACTTCTGAGCTGATCCCCCGTTTCTGCAAATAGAAGACCGCAGCGGTCGCGCAACGTCTGGCCCAGGGGAGAGCGAATGTTTTCTTTTCCGGCTCTTTTGATACCTGTATTTCTGCCGTACTTCGGTAAGCCGGTTCCTGTGGGATTTCGCCACCTACCAGAGCATGAACCGCATCCACAAGACCATATCCCCGAATCTGGATCAGGTAGTCCAGCGCATTGATACTCCGTCCGCGGCTGTTCCAGTACCAGTACCTTTTCCCGGTCACATATACCAGACTGTCATGCTCCTTATGCCGGAAATTAGGTCCATCCTGTTTCAGCACGCCGGGTTCATGGAATTGCAGGTAAGTAAACAAGTCAGCTTCCCGCGCTGCCTGAATCTGTTCTTTGGTTACGCCGGGCATAGTACCGGCACAGTGTTTCTTTTCATTGTGCTTTGCCTCCTTCCTGTGATGAAATGAAAAAAGACACCCAAAGGTGCCTAACAGCCGTACAGGTCGTGATTGACCTCGGCACGGTAATAGCTGTCCATTGTAGCCGGGGCATTATACAGCGCCGCCAGCAGATACGCTTTGATGTTTCCGACCTTCGTTGTGTTCTTGTCGATACAGTCAAAGACATACTCTAAGTGGCCGGAATTGATCTTCAGGAACCGGCTCTTGACGATTTCCCTCGGAAAATCATCTCCGGCAATGCGAATGTAAGGGCGTTTCGACAAAATCACTTCAAGCATAAGTTCAAGGGCTTCATCCAAACGTTCCCTGCCATACCGTAAGACCAGTAAGTCATATTCAATATTTTCTTTGATGATTTCACGATAGGCTTCTATCAGCTCTATCCGATCCATCCCATCCGTGCGGTTTGCCGCTTCCGGCTCTGCCGGATAGATTGATGGATAAGTTATTGATTTATCTTTTTTTGATTTTTTTGTTTTTAATGGATTAGTATTTAATTGTGCCGGATTTTCCTGTTCAGGTTCCGCCTGTTTAGGTTTTGCCTGTTCTGGTTTTACCTGTCTTGGATTTTCCCGTTTAGGTGAAAGCCCTGTGTTTTCGGTACTTACAGGCTGCTCATGGATCGTATATTCAATGTCTCCCAACTGCCCGTTATCATAGCGGAGGCGCTGTCTGGTGAGATAACCATGCCGCTCCAGTTCCTTCAGGGCAGTAGTGATAGAATCCACACCATCCTTGCAGATATGGGCGAGTCCCTTTGTGGTATAATCCCAATCTTCCGGCAGCGACAACATAAGTGATAAAAGCCCCTTTGCCTTTAAGGACAACTCCGTATTGCGCAGATGGTGATTGCTCATTATCGTAAAGTCCTTTGTTTTCTCTACACGGAATACTGCCATTGTACCGCCTCCTTTCTTCGACTATTCCGTTACAAGGCATGATCCCTGCGGTCATAATGGAGATGACCGTCAGAGACCTTCGCATGGTTTTTCAGTTTCACTTCGCCCCGTTCCTGGCTCTCTAAAAATTTCTGATAGCCGGCATCTGTAAGGAACAAGCGCATCTTATCGCCTTTGTCGCCAACAGGGGAATCGTAAGACAATACATCAAAGACGATCATGTGCTTTACTTCTGGATCAAAGCGTTCAAGTGCCATGATGTCATGCCCCTTCAATTTTTCTGCCCCTGATTGTTGTCTGGCCTCGGCGATCTTTTCTCCAATCGTCCGGGCTGGATAGGGCAGACGGTAATTCTTCTGAATATCTTTTACCAAGTCCATGCACTCTGCATTTGACAGAACACGAAGTTTTGCCATAAGACCTTCTGCCGCCTCCCGCTGTTCGGAATTATTTGAATACCGCACGGTCATATAAAGTTCATTCAGGATCTTTGTCTGATAATCGCCCTCCACTTGAAAGAGCAGCTTTTTTTCCATTTCGTTTAATTCCATGTGGATCTCCTTTCTCTCGAAAATGAGTATGAAAAAAGGGCGTCCACCTATAAAAGTGAAACGCCCACGGCAACCAGCGGTCAGACATAAAGCCGGACCGCTGGCACTATTAAATTTTGTCGTTAATAAAACAGCCTCCTTTTTTCTTTATAGTTTTCGTCAATTTTCAACTTGGAAAAGGAATTGAATAAAAGACGACAAACGCTCAAACCCCTTGAAAATAAAGGCTTTTTCTGTTTGTCGTTATTATACCGTAACGGCATACTCACGCATCTTTACTTTTATTTGCTGGGGTATCGATTGCAAGTGTAGCAAGAAGATTAGGACATTCTAGTATGAATACGACACAAAAAACGTATTTACATATTATACAAGAATTAGAAAATAGGGATGTTGATCTTGTTATGAGATCATTGTCAGGATTAAGTTAAAAAATAAATGTGGTCCACAAATATAATTGAATAATTTATAAAAATAACAAAATAGTAAAAATAGAATCCAGAGATATTTATCTCTGGATTAAACGTTTGTATAAAATAAAAAACAACCCAGAGGTTGTTGTTTATTAAATGGCGTCCACGAAGGGATTCGAACCCCTGACCGCACGCTTAGAAGGCGTGTGCTCTATCCAGCTGAGCTACGTAGACATTGCTTACTTTCAACTGCTCATATATATTAGCATGAATATGAAATGATTGCAATAAAAAATTACAATTTTTTTTAAAATTTATATTTCCTGTATTGTAAAATGAAACTGGAATTAAGGAATTGATAACAAGGGGCATGCCC
>NZ_JAJDKB010000088.1:0-5432 GCF_020589955.1 Faecalibacillus sp. TM498 | reverse complement strand
CAGGTGTTACCATCAAAGATGATGTTGCACGTGAATTAACTGAAAAAGGTTTATAGGATTTTATGTGAATAAAATAACTACCTCACACTTTGCCAGAGACATGAGGTAGTTATTTTTTGCATTATTTTCTATAATATATAGAAGTAATTTAATAACGATATTTATTATTGACATGATTAATGTAAGTGTAGTTAACATATAGCTTCATAAGATGTCATTTCCATCACCTCCGTTTTCATATTTTCCTAGGGATATCTATGTAAACGAAGAATACGTCCTTCGATCAAAGCGCTACCGTCTTTAATGAAGGATTATAGAAGAAAATGAAAATGATGTCATAATAGTTTGGGGTGAATTTATGAAAAAATTATTACTATTTGATGTGGAAGGCGAGAGAAAATGGACATCTTGCAGTTATTGTTACTGGGAGAAGTAGAAGCCATATAGAAGAGCCCATTTTAGATATTGGTTTTGATGGAATGATTGGTGGTAATGGTGCTTATATTGAATTAGATAATAAAGTGATTAAAGATGAAACAATTCAAGTAGAAGATGTTAAAAGAATTGTCGATTATTTAAATCAACATCATTTAGAATACTATATTGAAGCAAATGATGGCTTATATGGATCAAAGAATTTTAAAGTACGTGGTGTAGAAGCTTTAAGACAATATGGGATGAAAGATCCTGATGTGATGGAAATTTATCCAGCAATGACTTTTCCAAAGTGTCTCTATGTAGAAAATGTAACAAAAATCAATTATATTTTAGAAAGTTATCAAGATTACTCAGATTTTAAAGAAGCTTTTCCTGAATTTAAAGATTTAACGTGGGGTGGAAAAGGAGAAAAAGCAATCTTTGGAGATTGTGCATTAAAACATATTGATAAACAAGAGGCAATTAAAGAACTTATTGATTATTTAAAAATAGATCAAGAAGATATCATTGCTTTTGGTGATGCTGAAATAGATATTCCTATGTTTGATATTGCAGGAATTTCTGTATGTGTAGGAAATGGGAGAGAAGAAGCTAAAAAACATGCAACCTATGTTACAAAACCAGTAAGTGAAGATGGCATAGAATATGCTTTAAAACATTTTGAAATTATTTAAGGAACTAAAAATGAAGTTAAATAAACAAAAAATCTTATTTATTGCTGTTATCTTTTTCTGGTTTGCGCAATATGTCTATATTCCTTATTAAACACCTTATCTTACGATGATTCAAACAAGTACGTCATTTATTGGAATTATTATAGGAAGCTATGGTATTTCACAAATGGTCTTACGTTTACCGGTAGGATTATTAGCAGATTATAGAAATAAGCATAAAATGATTATGTTAATAGGAGCTTTATCATCAGGATGTGCTTCTTTGTTTAGAATTATTTTTAATAATGGAATTGTTTTTTTAATTGGAAATCTTTTTTCAGGATTTGCCAGTGCAATGTGGATTTCTTTTATGGTTTTATATATGAGTTTTTATCCAAAAGACCAACAAACAAAAGCAACCAGTTCAATTATTGTCGCTAACAATTTAGGAATGTTATTAGGATTTATTACAAGTACACTTCTTTATAAAAAAATAGGAATGCAAATGATTTGTTTATTAAGTGTGATTTCAGGAATCATTTCTGCTTTATTTATTTCATTACTTCCTAAAGAAAAAACATAACCAACAAAGAAAAAAATTTCAAGTTTATTAAAAGTATGTACACAAAAGAATTTAATTGTCTTTTCACTTCTTGCACTTGTTTAACAAGGGGTACAAATGACAACAACTATGTCTTTTACAACACAAATTATAAAAAATTTAGGAACAAATTCTATGTCTATAGGATTATCTTCTATTATTTATATGTTATCAGCAGTTTGTTTTGCTAAAATGGCATCAAGTGATGTATGTATGAAATTAGGCGTTAGAACATGTATTACTGTTACATTTTTAACAACTGCACTTTATTGTGTTTTAGTACCACAATATTCATCAGTCTATATGATTTTTGTTTTACAAATTTTACCAGGTATGGCAACAGGAATCTTATTTTCATATCTAACAAGTGAAGCTATGAAATATGTACCACAAGAATCAAAGTCAACAGCTATGGGCTTCTTCCAAGCGGTGTATGCTTTAGGAATGACTTTATTTCCTATGATTTGTGGAAATATTGTAAGTCATTTTTCAATGCTATATGCTTATTTGTTTTTAGCAGTGATTTGTTTAATTGCAGCAAGTATTTCTTTTATATATTGTAAATCCCATTAACAAATAAAGCTCTTACAAAATTAATAATTTGTTAATGAAATTAAAAATGTATACAATACTCTTTTCGAAGAATCTAAAAAAGTATAAGCTACAGGTGTCTTAGGAAAGAGAGGAATAAATATTATGAGTATCAATGAAATCAATGCAGAAGCAAAAGAATCTTTAAGAAAGTATTTTAAAAATAGTCAAGATGTAAAACATGAAAATGAAGCAAGAAAAGAATTAACAAAAGAAGAAATCTTTGAATCCGTTGTAGGAGAAATCAAAGAATCAGAAATGAAATTAGAACAAAGAAATCAAATGAGAAACGCATTACAACAAGATGCAAAAGAAGCATTTGAAAAAGTATGTGGAAAGAAATCTGAAACAAAAGAAGTAGAACATATGACATTAGAAGGAATGCAAAAAGAATTAAAAGAAAATACAAAACATCAAATGGAATATGTCAATTCATTAAAACAAAATACAATGAATGCAAGAGCATAGAACTTCGAAAGAAGTTCTTTTTTTTACACTTACTTGATATTTTCTTAACATAAAAAGGAGTAGTATTTTGTTAAGAGGTGATCAAGATGGATGTTAAAAGAAATCAATTAATTGAAACAATTGTTTGGGTAGGAATACCAATGCTTTTTATGATTGTTGATTGGGTCTATAAACATGTATTTAATATAGAATATTTAGAGTTATCTATTCTTTTATTTGTAGTAGCAACAATCTATAAAACATATCAAAAATAAAAACAAATCGCTAATTACGATTTGTTTCAAACATTTCAAAACTAGATAATACAAATAAGAAGAATAAACCAGTGTGTATCCAAAAAATCGTATAATCTAAAATACCATGAATTAATAATACACCTATAAATCCCATAACAAGAGCAATATAAGAATAATGCTCTTTTACTTTATAAAGACGTTTACAGTTATCATAAATATAAGGAACAAGACATGCGAGTCCAATAATTCCAAATGAAAGTAAAGGATCTAAATAAACACTATGGGCATGTTGTGTTAAATGTCCATTATATTTATCTAAAATCATCATATAAGTAAATGGGCCTTGTCCTAGTAGTGGAGAAGCTTTGATACCTTGAATAGCACAACTCCAAATTTGAATTCTAACATCTAAATTTGAAATCAAATATTCTATTCTAGGGAATTTATCAGGATTTAAAACAAAGAAACCTGCAATTCCTAAACATCCAAGAGCTATCAAAACACATAATTTATAGTTTTTATTAAAAATAAGAAATAAACAAATAGCTCCGGCAATTGCCACATAACCAGCACGACATCCTGTCATATAAAGCATAAATAAGTTAAAAAAACCAACAATAACATAAAAAATACTTCTTTTTAGATTATTTTTAACAGTAAAGAATTTATATACAGTACATACGGCAATAAATTCAATCATCATCGCATAATAGTTGGCATTGTAGAAAACACTATTTAAGCGATTTTCACGTCTTGCATAAACTTTAAAGGTGAAATGATCAACACCTAAACGATGATAAATTTGAAATTGCTCATAAATTCCATATATTGCCCAAAGAATAGATAGCACAATCAACATATCAATAATAAATTCAAAGGTCGATTGATTAATATGTTTTCGATAATAAACCATTAAAATAATAACAATAAATATTCCTAGTGTTGCAAGTGCTCCTAAAATATTTTTATGAATAATGGAGATGCTTAAAGAGATTAAAACAAACAAATAGAGAAATTTAATTTGTGGTGTTTGTTTTAAGGCAATGATTGCCTTTTTTGATACTAACAAATAAATAAATTCAATCAATAAAATAGGTCCTAATATATAAAAAGGAA
The DNA here is from genome assembly GCF_020589955.1 of Faecalibacillus sp. TM498. Lineage (NCBI taxonomy): Bacteria > Bacillati > Bacillota > Erysipelotrichia > Erysipelotrichales > Coprobacillaceae > Faecalibacillus > Faecalibacillus sp. TM498. Next base: position 1,329 of record NZ_JAJDKB010000088.1, on the reverse strand, counting down.
AAGTAAAACTAAAACATGTAAATATTAATAACAGTTGATCAAAAGTAAACTGTTCTTTTAAGTCTTTTAAATAGTTCATAGTCGCCTCCTGAAGATAATATATCATATTTATGATTATTTCAGTAGCCAAAATGAAGATGTATTGTTAAAATAGGGCACTAGAGGTAAGAAAAATATGAAACAATACTTTTATTTATTTAATTATCCACCAGAAGAATATGATTTATGTGCATTAGAATTTAAATATCTTTTTCATGAAGAATATCAACAATGTTTTATTACAAATAAAGATATTGATGTCAATATAAGTGTTTTTATGAAGGGAAAAATAGATATTTGGGCGATAAGTTCCAATTTTGATGACTTAAAAGAGGAAGTTAAACGCCAAAATCATAATTATCAAGATTTTAAAGTTATTTATTTAAAAAATCCTATTAGCCATCCAGATTATCAAGAAACACTTGATAAATGTAAAGATATTTCATGGTTTATAGCGGGTAGTGTGAATATGTCCAAACCAAAACATACAATTGCTCTTACAAAAGTGAATGACTTATGGATTATTGGGTATTATCATCATGGTGTTCCATCATGGAAAAAATATGATGATAAACCAAATACTTTTTCAAATTCCTTAGATATTAGACTTGCAAGAACATTGATTAATATTGCTGGAGAAAATGATCAAACAAAAACAATGATAGATCCGTGTTGTGGAATGGGTACAGTTGTTTTAGAAGGACTAGCTTTAGGGTATTCTATCAAAGGATTTGATATTTCAAGGGATATTTCATGGAAAGCAAGATGTAATCTTAATCATTTTGGTTTTGATGGTATGTTGATTACAAAAGATGATATTAATAAGCATCAAGGACATTATGATATTGCTATTATTGATATTCCTTATAATCTTTATACACCGATTACTTATAAAGAACAGTGTGACATTATTAATAGTGCTAGAAAATTATGTAATAAACTTGTTTTAGTAAGTTATGAACAAATGGATCAAGAAATCAAACAAGCAGGTTTTGAAATAAGAAATCGTATCTTAAGGAAGAAAACAGAATTTGTGAAATTTGGACGTTATATTTATGTGTGTTATTAAAAAATCATTGGATTATTTTCCAATGATTTTTTTAATCGTTTTTAAATCTTTGTTTTCTAACAAGGTATCAAATATTTGATCGTATTGTAATAGTGTTAAGTTTTCTAATAATTGATTATTTTCATCAGGAAAGAGTTTATTAAATAATTTTAATGTCTTTTCTTTAGCTTTAAGAAGTTCTCCTTCTTTTAAGCCTTCTTCTTTACCTTCTTGTCGTATTC
>NZ_JAJDKB010000087.1:0-5536 GCF_020589955.1 Faecalibacillus sp. TM498 | reverse complement strand
CTAAAGTTGTCCCCTAAATAATTTGGCTTTCCCCCTAAATTATTTGGTTACCCAAGGAGTCAACAAAGACTCCTTTTATTTATTCCTATAAAAACTTAAAAAGTAAGCGTCAATTTATAAGCATAGAATAAAAGAAGTTTAACACCTTTTATTGTTTAAACTTCTTTTGTAATTTATTAAAATACTTTTTTCTTTTTTAAGATAATAATTGCTAGTAATGATACCAAACATCCCATTGTAAGTAATTCAACTGGTGTTTGATCACCTGTTTTTGTACTCTTTTGAGTTGTATTTTTGACAACAGTTGTCGTAACATTATTTGTTTTGTTGTTTGCATCATCTTTTTTATCTGTTGTTGGTTTTTGACTTGAATTATCATCTTTTCCAGTATCTGGTTTTGAATTATCATCTTTAGAATTACTAACTGTAAATACTGTTTCAACATTTCCTAATGTAGAAGTAATTTTGATCGTATATTCTCCATTATCTAATGTTTTTAAATATTCTTCACTTAAAATAATGTTTACTTTGTTAGAAACATTTTCAATTGTATAGTATTTTGTATCTAATTCTTTACCATTAACAAATACTTTTAAAACATTTCCTTTAGAAACATTCATTGTAATTTTCAATGGTTTTGAATCTTTAACATCATATTTACTATTTTCACCCGCAATAATTTGTGCTCTTTCTTGAACATTAATTAAAGCTGTTCCAACTTTACCATCAATTCCTGAATATTTAACACTTACTTCTTTTGTATCTTTTGTGATTTTTTCTTTTGGATTTTCAAATACCCAACCTTCAGGTAATTTAATTGTATCTAATGTATCACCAACGAAACCATTTAATTCTAATCCAGATTTTTCTAAATCTTTTTCGAAAATTCTTTCTTCAACTGTAAGTAAAACTTCTCTTCTTGTTCTTGCAGCTGTTGTATTTCCTTTTTCATATACTGTGTAATATAAATTATATGTTCCTGGTTTTAATGATTTTAAGGCTTCTTGATCATCTTTACCTGTACATAATAGTGATACATGTGTATTTCCACCAACATTTGTGAACATTGGTTCATCATTAATAGAGTAATCAACAACAGTTCCTTCATCAACAGTAATACCTGCTAATAAATCTGGCATGTCTCCTTCTGTCATCGTAACATCTTTTTCACCACTAATTTTATAAGCATTTACATAGAAAGTATCCGCATCTTTTTGTTGTTGTTCATTTCTAGCATAGCGAACATAATCTACTTCAAATTTTGTTCCTGCTAAGTTTTCACCTGCAGCACCAGGCCAAGCTCCACCTAAAGCCAAATTAAATTCAATATATTGCGGTCTATCGATACATTCTAAAGCTCTTTGATCATCACTATAATCAACTGTTCTTACAATTTGATCATCTACATACCATTCAATTTTTCCTTTTGACCAATTGATTCCAAAAACATGATAATCATCATTAAAGATACCACTTGGTAATGTATAACAAGTACCATGTCCAGCATACTTTCCATCATCTTCACCATTAGTACCATAATGAAGTGTTTGATAAACTTGTTTATTACCATTAACCCCACCAGCAGTTCCATTACCAATTAATTCCATGATATCTATTTCACCACTATCGGGCCATCCAATACCTTGAGCAATGTTACCATCTAAATGAAAATCAGAACCTAAGGTCCAAAACGCTGGAAATACTGCTTGACCTTTAGGTAATTTAGCTTTCATTTCAATTCTTCCATATAAGAATTCTTGTTTACCATGAGTTCTTACACTTCCTGAATCATAAATAACTTTTCTTGTTGTATCTCCTTGTGTTACTTCATATTGATCTTCTGTTTTTCTATTTGTTGCTTTAATAACTAAATTTCCATCTTCAAGATAAACGTTATCTTTACTATTTGTATAATGTTGTTGTTCTAAACCACGAATATGTCCTAATTCATAACCCCAATTCTTTTTATCTAATTCACTTTCATTAAATTCATCAGCCCATACAAGATTATAATTGTCATCTTCATTTGTCACTTCTGTTAAAGAAACATTATCAACAAATACTTTTCCTTTATATGTAGCATCACTTGTTGATTCAGTCCATTTCATAAAACAAACTGTTAAATCAGTAGAATTTTTACCATTAAAAATACTTTCTTGGTCTCCTGTATCGATATCTAATTCAATATCTTGATATTGTCCTTTATTTTCTTCTGTACATTTTACTGTAACTTCATTGTTATTTACAAGATATTGTGCATTCTTTTTTAAGTTGACAAACATTGTTTGTCCTACTTCTGTTAATTGCACTTTTGCCTTTAGTTTATATTTTGTATTTTTCTTTAAATTAACTGTTTGAAAAATATTAGCATTTCCATTATTTTCTGGTAAAAAACCACACCAGCTTCCTTCATATGAACATCCTGGCCATTTTGTAAATCTTGCATTTGTAACTTGCCATGATGTACGACTATTTATTTCATATCCTGATGAAGGATTTGTACCATTTTCAAAAGAACCATTTTTAATAAGTTCTCGATCTAATTCAATTAAATCTTGTTTATCATTAGGTAAAACAGTAAGTATAACTGCTCTTCTTGTTGATGGTTTGGTAGAATCAGTACTACTTCTAGCTGTATAGTATAAGTTATATTTACCTGGTTTTAATTTCTTTAAACTTTGTTTATCATTTTTACCTGAACAAACTAAATCAACAGAAGTAAGTCCACCTTTTGATTTAAATGAATATTCATTATCAATTGAATAATCTAAAATACTATCTTGATCAGAAGTCACACCTTCTAATAAATTAGGTGTTTCACCTTCTGTCATTGTCACATCATGTTCACCATTGATTTTGATTGCATTTTCATAGTATTCTTTAGAATCTGTTTTTTGTTGAGCATTTTGACCATAATAAACATAATCAATTTCATATTTTTGCCCTGCAAGATTATCTCCAGCATCTCCTGCCCAGTTTCCACCAGTTGCTAGATTCATTTGAATATATTGTGGTCTGTTAAAACATCTTTTATATTCTTCATTATTGCTATAATCAATAGATCCTACAATTTTATTATCAACATAAAATTCCATTTTATTTTTAGACCAATTAAGACCAAAAATATGATAATCATCATTAAAGATTCCTTCTGGTAATGTATATGTTGAAATAGATTTTGAATGATCTACATCTGTAGCTGAACCAGCATGTAAAGTTTGATAAACTTTTTTATTACTTTTTCCATTTAAATCTTCATTTTCTGCACCAATCATTTCCATGATATCGATTTCACCGCAAACTGGCCACGAAGCACCTTGTTCACTGCTAATTCTACCATCTAACGTAAAATCTGAACCTAATGTCCAAAAAGCAGGGAAAGCACCTTTTCCTTTAGGAAGTTTTGCTTTCATTTCAATTCTTCCATATAAAAATTCTCTTTTCCCATGAGTTCTAACACTTCCTGAATTATAAATAACTTGTCTATTTCCTCTTGGATTTTTATATTGATCTTCTTTATCACGATTAGTTACTTGTAATACTAATTGACCATCTTTAACATAAACATTTTCTGGATCATTAACATAATGTTCTTGTTCAACACCTCTAATAGAACCTAATTCATAATCCCAATTTGATGTATCTAATTGATTTTCATTAAAGTCATCAGCCCAAACCATTTCATATTGATCATCTTCTGAAGCATCGCTTACTGCTTTAACTGATACATCATCGATCCATACTTCTTCATCAATAATATCTTGATTTCCATTTCTTTCTGTCCATTTAATAAAAGCAATAGATCCAGAAGTATTATCACCTGAATTAAAAGTAAATTCTACATCTTGATATTGACCTGCTTTATCTTCTGATGAAGAAATCGTCGTTTCAATCGTTTTTCCATTATTATCTTTTAATCCTGCACTTAATTGACCATTTTTTACTGCTAAAAATACTTGACCTTTCGCATTAGAAATTTTTACTTTTCCTTTAACAACATAATCTGTATTTTTCTTAAAACTTACTCCTTGATAAACTGCGGCATTATTAGAATTTGATGATAACTTTCCATAATAATTTCCATTATCATTTCCAAATGTACCTGTACCTGTTTTAGACCATGAAGCACCATTATTATCAAAACTTCCATTAACAATTAAATCACCATTACGATCTAATTTAACTAAATCATACTCATGGGCAACTTGTGAAGTTGCACCCTGAGTCGTATTTTCAGCAAAAACCATTGCTGAAGACGAACTAAGCATTGACATTGACGTCAATACAGATAAAACAACTTTACTTATCTTTTTATTTTTCATATTATTTCCTTTCCTTGCTTATCTAATAATTGTTACTCTTTTTTTAACAAAAAATAAAGACCAAATAAGATACACTAAAAAAAGTGTAAGTTATTTGGTCTTGCCTACTTAAAGTAACAATCCATATTTACATCTTGTATTTTAACATAGAGTTTTTGTCTATGCAAGGGGTTACATTTAATTTAAATCAATTAAAAAAGTTGAGTTTCCTCAACTTTTTTATAAATTTTCACCATTAGAAGCAATAACTTTCTTATACCAATCATAAGAATCTTTTTTGCTCCTTTTTAATGTTCCATTACCTTCATTATCTCTATCTACATAGATAAATCCGTAACGTTTTTTCATTTCACCTGTTGTAAATGAAACACAGTCAATACATCCCCAAGGAGTATATCCCATTAAATCAACACCATCTTCTTCAACAGCTTTTTTCATTTCTTCGATATGAGCTCTTAAGTAATCAATACGATATGGATCATGGCATGAACCATCTTCTTCTTTAACATCAATTGCTCCAAAACCATTTTCTACAATAAATAATGGTTTTTCATATCTTTCATAGAACATATTTAATGCATATCTTAATCCTTCTGGATCAATAGCCCATCCCCAATCTGATTCTTTAATATATGGGTTTTTAACTGAATGTTCACTTGAACCATCTGTTGATTTTGAAACATCTTTTGTGACTGTTGAATCTACAACATTTGTCATATAATAACTAAATCCAATATAATCAACAGTACCTTCAGCTAATGCTTTTTTATCTTCTTCAGTGATATCAATATTGAATCCTTTTCTTTCAAACATTTTTAAAGCATAAGCAGGATAATGTCCACGACATTGTACATCGCAGAAGAAAAAACGATCATGCATTTGTTGTTGTGCTAATACTTGATCAGCTGGACGACAACTAAATGGATAAATTGGAACCATTGCAATCATATTTCCAATTTTGAAATCAGGATTGATTTCTTTACCAATTTTTACTGCTTTAGCAGATGCTACTAATGTATGATGTCCACAGATATACATTGCTTCTTCTGGATTATCATAGTTTCCAAAATGAGCCCCACTGTTTGTCCAACCAAAGATATCGTTTTTAAAATTCATTTGGTTATTAATTTCATTGAATGTCATCCAATATTTAACTTTATTTTTATATCTTTTGAAACATACTTCTGCAAATTTAACAAAGAAATCAATTGTTT
>NZ_JAJDKB010000086.1:0-5561 GCF_020589955.1 Faecalibacillus sp. TM498 | reverse complement strand
AAATTTTATATCTAATTTGCGATTATCCGCATAAACACTATACTTTCAAGCACTTTGAAGTATAGAAAATTATTTAATTTACCACGAATTTACCACAATTGAATGAGCCTTGATATGACAATAAAATAGCACTAAAAAGACACCCTTTACACCTGAGTGGTGTCTTTTGTTAAAAAGCAGTCAATCCTAAGACTAACTGCTTTGTGTGTATGGATATAAAGTTGTCAAACTGGGATTGTATGTTGGAAATTATTCTACATCAATCACATCATCTTCACCTATTTCTATGAAAGTGGTGCTACTATCTGTTGAAACGTTTTTAGATACTGACATATTAAATATTATCAAGAGGATATTCAATAGCACAATTACTAGGAATATAACCCCAGCAATTTTCCAAATTTTTTTGCTACGCCTATTCTTAATTGCCATCTGTTCACTGATTTTTGCAAGTTGTTCTGCGATGACATCATTATCATCTTCATCAGGTATTGTTCCTCCAAGCAATACAAATTAACATTATAGTTGCATTACTCTTATATTGATGTAAAACTTAATATTCTATTGTTCCCAATATCACATAGAACCGAATTTACTACCACTATCTTATTTAAAAATGAAAATATCTTCTATCGGTGCATTGAGAACCCGTGAAATATCAATCGCCAGTTTTAGAGATGGATTGTATTGTGCTTTTTCCAACCTCATAATTGTTTCTCTACGAACCCCGACTTTTTCTGCCAGTTGTTCTTGTGTTAAACCTTGTGCTACACGATATACCTTTAAGTTGCACATGAAATCTTCTACCATGACTTATTCTCCTTTTTCGTAGCGGTATAATAAATAGTTGCTAAGAAAAATGACTAAAGCATAGATAAGTGAAACAGAAATGAGCATAAAAATTGCACACCATTCCACATTACGAGAAAACATTCCTATTGCCATAAGCCAAATGACTATAAAGAGAAGTTTAAATCCTACTTTATAGGCGTTTATTTCTGCTTTTCTTTTATTTTCTAAAAAAAGTTCATCTTCTAAAGTGTGAGAAAGTTTTCCTTCAAAGAAAAAGCCGAAAAAGCCAAAAAATATAAAGAATACAAAAGGATATATTTTCCCATATTCAAAATAAGTCCAAAAACCGCTAAAACCTAGAAATCCAAATATTCCACACAGTCCCCAATATGAAGATACTGTTCTTGAATAGTTTTTGTCTTTAAAATTTTTAGAAAAGGCGTTTTTAAAGAAGATAACTGTTACATATAAGACATAAATAGCTATCAAAGCACCGACTATCAACATTGGTATATCCTTTATGGAAAATACATAATTAGACATATCCATGTTTTTAACCCAGCGTGCGTCGTTAAATAATAAAGAGTAAATTATCCCTGCAATCAGTAATATTACACACCCTACTCCCATAAAGATAACTTGTTTCATTTGTTTTTTTGTCATAATCATCCCTCTTTTCAATGTGATGTTTTTGTATCTTTATAAGACAAATATATCACTTAATATAAATGGTGTCAACAAGAAAATGATACAAATACATCTCATATCGTTTTTATATAATTTACTACAAATCAGATTTTGTCCCTTTCTTCCTCTTGTCTGCCACAAACAGTAAAGGAAAAGCCCTGTCAAGAGCCTTGCCACCATTGGTGGTGCTTTGCACTCTTTACTGGGCTTTTTGTTTGCTGTATCTTCTACAAAGAGGAAAAGGGTTACTCGTCCTCATCATCAAAATCGTTATTTTTCAATACTTCCCGTAATAATTCCATATCTTCTTTTGAATTGGGGTTTATCATTTTTACGACTTGATAAGGTGTCCTATATTTATGTCCCTCTATGCTTTCACCGAACATATCCATGCTGTATAAATCATCATAGTGGTCTAACAGTTTTTGAAACTTCAAATGCTGGATAAATTCTTTGATTGGATAAAGGTCGGACGCTACAATGCTTTTTCCGTTGATGTAGTCGGTAATATATTCCCGTAACTTTTTCAACTCATATTCCAGCCATTCTTCTTCGCTGTCAAAGAAGTTGTCATAATGCCCATGTTTTAATTCTGCATTTAGTCGTTCTTCAATTCTTAAAAACTGGCAGACTTCCTTTTCGGCTTGATTAACATACTTCCATTCTCCCGACAGTAATTCATTTGGGGTTACACCCAGCACGTCCATTATCTTTTCTAATGTATCAAAGGTAGGATAATTCACACCACGTTCAATCTTGGAAAGGCTCTGCATATTGATACCGATTTTGTCCGCAAGTTCCTGTTGTTTCATTCCTCTGTATTTTCTTATGGTTTGTATGTTCTCTCCTAAGAAACTGATTTTCTTTTCATAATGCTCCATAACTTAGTATAACCGCTCCTTTCGTTGCTTTTTTTGACGTTTATAAGCATATCATACTTAATCTATATCCAAAAGTCAACAAAAACTTCTTGACAAGTAATTCTAATGGCGTTATTATCGTGTTAGATAGAGCGATTAAGCACGCTAGGGTCAATCACACGCTTGAGTAAGCATATAGAATAGATATTTTCACTTTGATAGCATGAATAGGCATGGACTATCAGACTGAAAATCGGATTTCTGACTGGGCTGTTCCGTTTAGCCACGAGCCTTACAAGGCTCGTGAGCGTTAAGAACGGGGCAGACACAGGAAGAAAGGGAACGCCTTTAGGCGTTCGTAAAGGGCGTATATGTAACACCGCCCTGCGCATACATGTCATAGTACCTAGAAACTGTGATAAATAAAGGAAAAAACACGATTTTTACCCCGCAAAAAAACGGGAAGTACGAAAGGAGTAATGCACTATAACTACACACAAAAATTTATCCGTTAAGATTGATTACATCAGTATTGTATTCGATACTGCAACCGCCGAAGATGTCATCATGCACATTTTAGGTTTACCGACTGATATTTTCAATGTCTATCCGGCAAGCATTAAATTCAAGACTTATCAAGCACGCTGGCAGATTGGAGATATTTATGTATCGGGGGACGCAAGAAAGACAGAGGACAACCCACAAGGGCTAGGCTGTTATCTTGTTATGACTGGCAGAGGTTGTGATGATATTTTCCGTATTCTCGACAGTAGGAATTATACCTTTGGAGATATGTTCAAACATTGTGAGCGAAGATATGGACTGGATAACTTCCATTTCACTAGACTGGATATTGCCATTGATGATAAGAACGAAAAGCCATTTTTTACCATAGAGCAGATAAAGAAGAAATGCGAAAAAGAGGAATTTATCTCGAATAGTGAGGGCTACCACTTTGACGAAAGCAAGTTTGATGATTTCGACACCGCAAAGACCGTTTATATCGGTGCTGGGAAATCGGGATTGTCCTACCGCTTTTATGACAAGGATAAGGAAGTCTGTTCAAAACATAATAAGACACTTGATGAAGTCGGCAGTTGGAAACGGACAGAAATGCAACTGCGTGATGATAAGGCTCATGCTTTTGCCATGACATTCAAGGACAGACCGCTGGAACTGGGAGAACTGGCTTTCGGGCTATTGGCAAACAACCTACGCTTTGTCGTACCAAACAGAAACGAAAGTAATAAGAGCAGGTGGAAAACTTGTCGGTTTTGGGAACGCTTTTTAGGGGCTGTGGAAGTCTTAAAACTGCAAGTACCAAAACAGCAAAATTCCCTTGAAGAAACACAGCAATGGCTCACAGAGGGTGGCGTGATTTCCGCTGTCAAAAGTTTTTACTTCTTGGAAGAACATGACGCATTAGGTGGACTGGAAAAAGTGGGAACTATGCTTGATAAGGCAAGATACAGTAATTCCCTTTCCAGTAAATTAACCGCCCATTTACAGAGGATAAACCGCACCGACCTTATCCCTTATATCCAATATGACACGAAACATGGGAAAGGGGGTATCTGATGAATAACAACGATATTCCCGTATGGGAAAAATACACCCTTACCATTGAAGAAGCGTCAAAATATTTCCGTATCGGAGAAAACAAGTTAAGACGATTGGCAGAGGAAAACAAGGACGCTGGCTGGCTCATTATGAATGGCAACCGCATACAGATTAAACGCCGACAGTTTGAACAGGTTATTGATAAATTGGACGCAATCTAATGCAAATGAGCCTTGTATGTGTTATGATGAACACAAGTCATATCAAGGCTCTTTCCAACAGGGAAAGGAGCAGACAGCATGAAAGAAAAAAGACGGGATAACAAAGGTCGTATCCTGCATACTGGAGAGAGCCAACGAACAGACGGAAAATACTTATATAAATATGTGGACGCATTTGGAAACACAAAATATGTGTATGCTTGGAGATTGACACCCACAGACCCGACACCAAAGGGAAAACGGGAAAAACCCTCACTTCGTGAACTGGAACAGCAGATAAGACGGGATATTGAGGACGGTATCGACAGCACAGGCAAGAAAATGACGCTTTGCCAACTCTACGCCAAACAGAACGCACAGAGGGCAAATGTGAAGAAAAGCACACAGAAACAACGGGAACAACTTATGCGGTTATTGAAAGAGGACAAGTTAGGTGCTAGGAGCATTGATACAATCAAACCCTCTGACGCTAAAGAATGGGCGTTACGCATGAAAGAGAAAGGCTTTTCCTACAATACCATTAACAACCATAAACGCTCGTTAAAAGCGTCATTCTATATCGCCATACAAGACGATTGTGTAAGGAAAAACCCTTTTGATTTCAAGTTAAGTGAAGTCCTAGAAAATGATACCAAAGAGAAAGTCGCATTGACAGAGGAACAGGAACAAGCCCTACTGTCATTCATCAGGACGGACAACGTGTATCACAAGTATTATGATGATGTGCTGATACTGTTAAAAACAGGACTTCGTATTTCGGAACTATGCGGACTGACAATCATGGATGTTGATTTTATCCATGAGGTTGTGGTTATCGACCACCAGTTACTAAAGAGCAAGGAACAAGGCTATTATATTGAAACGCCTAAGACAAAAAGCGGAACAAGGCAAGTGCCATTAAGCAAAGAAACGGTACAGGCATTTCAACGAATGATGAAGAAACGCCCAAAGGCAGAACCATTTGTGATAGACGGACGGGGCAACTTTCTATTTGTCAATCAGAAAGGCAAGCCCAAAGTTGCGATTGATTACAATATGCTTTTTGTCCGTATGGTAAAGAAATACAACAAGTACCATAGGGATAACCCTTTGCCACATATCACACCGCATACGCTACGCCATACATTCTGCACAAGGCTGGCAAGCAAGAACATGAACCCGAAAGATTTACAGTATATCATGGGGCATTCAAATATCAGTATCACAATGAACTGGTACGCTCATGCGTCCATAGATACCGCAAAATCAGAGGTTCAGCGTCTAATCGCATAGAAGTATTTACCACGATTTTAACCACGCTTGATAGCGAAAATATAAGAAGATAGACCTAGATATGTGAGGTTTACCACAAAAGCAAAATGCCCGTAGAGCCGATAAAATAAGGCTTTGCGGACATTTGAGAAGATATAAAAAGATAGTCAAAAAGACATATATAATTTAA
>NZ_JAJDKB010000085.1:0-5844 GCF_020589955.1 Faecalibacillus sp. TM498 | reverse complement strand
TAAAAAGATGTGTAATTTAGGAGAAATGATAGCCAGAGAAAATATAGAAAAAGGACATTCTATGGGACTAGTACAAGGACAAAAATTGGAAAGAAGAAAGAAAAATATTGAATTAATAACAAATTTGATGAATAGCTTAAGTATTTCGTTTTCAAAAGCAGTTGAATTGTTAAAAGTTTCTGAAGATGAAGTTTTAGAAATAAAAAAATATTTTGAAGCTTAATGGTATTTGCTGGCAAGGACGATATTTTGTCCTTGCTTTTATTTTTGATGACAAAAAATAGATGTAAATAGCTAGAAATGATAACGTTTTTGGGAAATGCTTGTGATAAAATAAACATGAGGAAAAAGGAGATGTATTATGAATACTTATGAACATTTATTTACACCTATTAAAATAGGAAATACAACAGTAAAAAATCGTATTTTTATGCCACCTTTATCAACTAATCTTGCAGATAAAGGTTATGTAACAGATGCGTTAGTAAAGCACTATGCAGCTAGAGCAAAAGGTGGAGTAGGGCTTATTGTAACTGAAGTTACAACTGTAGAACCTACATATACATATTTACCAGGAGATATGTCAATCTATGATGATTCTTATATTCCTGGATGGAAAAAACTTGTAGATGCAGTACATCAATATGATACTAAAATCTTATCACAACTCTTTCATCCAGCTTATATGGCTTTTCCAATTCCTGGGACACCACAATTGATAGCTCCTTCTAATGTAGGACCATATTATGCTAAAAGTGCCCCTCGAGAAGTAACAAAAGAAGAATTGAAAGTGATTGTTAAACAATTTGGTGAAGCTGCTTTACGTTTTAAAAAAGCAGGGGGAGATGGTGTAGAAATCCAAGCTGCTCATGCACATGGTTTATTAGGAGGATTTTTAACGCCTTTATATAATAAAAGAACAGATGAATATGGTGGAGATATTCATGGAAGATTACGTTTAACTTTAGAAGTTATTGAAGAAGTAAGAAAACAATGTGGTAGAGATTTTATCATTGATGTGCGTATTTCAGGAGATGAATACAGTGATGGTGGTTTAACACTTAATGATATGATCTATGTCTCTAAACAATTAGAAAAAGCAACCGTTGACTTTATTCATGTTTCTGGAGGAAATACCATTAAAAAAGGAAGTTCAATGCCAGCAAGTGGAACAGCTCCGGCACCACATAAACATGCAAGTGAAGAAATTAAAAAACATGTATCTATTCCAGTGGCAACAGTTTCGCGTATCAACGAACCTTGGGTAGCAGATGAGTTAATCGCTAATGGTGTTTGTGATGCGTGTATGATTGGTCGTCCTAATTTATGTGATAGTGAATTTGCAAATAAAGCCAAAGCAGGAAAAACAGATGAAATTAGACCATGTATTGGTTGTGGAAGATGTTTAACAGGAATTATGTTTGGTAAACCAATTAGTTGTACAGTCAATCCAGCTGTTGAAAAAGAAGAAATTGATGAAGCTCCTGTTAAGAAAAAAGTACTTGTTGTTGGTGGTGGACCAGCAGGAATGGAAGCTGCTTATGTCGCTAAAAAACGTGGACATGAAGTTGTTTTATGTGAACAAAGTGATCGTTTAGGTGGTCAATTAAATATTGCTTGTGTGCCTATTGGTAAACAAGAAATTACTAAAGTAGTTAAATATATGAAGAGCCAATTAATAGGTGTTGATGTTCGTTTAAATACAACTGTGACTAAAGAAATGATTGAAAATGAATTTAAAGATTATGAAATTATTACAACAGTAGGAGCAACACCTAAAGAAATCGAACCTTATAAAGTCTTTAAACAAACAATGACGGCTGATGATATTTTATCTGGTAAAAAATTTCCAGGTAGAAAGATCGTGATTATTGGTGGTGGTTCTGTTGGTTGTGAAACAGCAGATTATTTAGCACCATTGATTAATGATTTATTTCCTACAAATAGAGATATTACTTTAATTGAAATGACTAAAGGATTAATGACAGGGGAATCTGGAGCAACGAAATCATTGCTTACAAGACGTATGATGGAAAAAGGTGTGAAGATCGAATTAAATTCTAAGATCACTTATGTAGATGAAAATACAATTAAATATGAAAAGAATCATCAAGAATATGTTTTAGATGATGTTGATACATTAGTTTTTGCAGTTGGTTATAATCCAGTTGCTTCACCAATTGAAAATGCGCATTTAATTGGTGATTGTCAAAAAGTAGGAACATTAAAAGATGCTATTACAAATGCATATCAAATAACAAAGGAGATATAATAATATGAAACTATTAGAACCAATCCAAGTAGGGAAAATGACATTAAAAAACAGAATTATGTTTCCACCTCTTACAACAGGGTATGAAGAAAGAGATGGATCTATTGGTCAAAGAAGTTTAAGTTTTTATGAAAGATTAGCGAAAGGTGGAGCTTCTTATGTTGTTATTGGTGACGTAGCTCCTGTACGTACAGCATCACCAACACCAAAACTTTATAGTGAAGAACAAATACCAGCCTTTAAAAAACTTGCGGATACATTACATCAATATGATTGTAAAGTGGCTTTACAAATCTTCCATCCAGAATATGATGTTCCTGGTGTTGGAAAAATGATTATGGAAGCAGGAATAGCTCGTCAAAATGCGGCTAAAGCAAAAGCTGAAGGAAATGAAGAAGAAGCTGTAAAACAAACTGAATTAGCACAAAAGCTTACGAAAGATGCTTATGCTAAATTACATCATGATATGCAACATTTTGTAAATGAAGCAACAGTTGAACAATTAAATCAAATTAAAGAAAGTATTGCGAGTTGTGCGCATAAAGCAATGCTTGCAGGAATTGATGCGATTGAAGTTCATGGCGATCGTTTGTTAGGTTCTTTATGTTCTGAAGTATTAAATCATCGAAGTGATGCATATGGTGGTTCTTTTGAAAATAGAATTCGTTATGCTTTAGAAGTTGTTAAAGCAATTAAAGAAGCTGCACCTGATTTAACAATTGAATATAAACTTCCAATTATTACTTTAAATAAAGATGGAAGTTTGAGAGGTAAAGGTGGTTTAAAAGAAGCTGAAGGAATTGCTTTTGCTAAAGAATTAGAAGAAGCAGGCGTTGACATGATTCAAGTAGCTCAAGCCAACCATACAGGAAATATGGGTGATACGATTCCGCCAATGGGAGATGTTCCTTATAATTGGACATTACCAGTTGCTAGAAAAGTTAAAGAAGTTGTTTCTGTTCCAGTAGCAACAGTAGGTAGAGTGGTAAGTGTAGAAGCTGGTGAAAAGATCTTAAATGATGGAGATGCTGATATGATTGGTTATGGACGTTCTTTATTAACTGATCCTGATATTGCTTTAAAAGTGAAAAAAGGTGAATGTATTAGAGAATGTTTAAACTGTAATAAAGGATGCGTTGATGCAATTCAAAATAGACAATACATTTCATGCGTTTTAAATGCTGAAAATGGAAATGAAGCAACTGTTTCAATTAAACCAACAAATAATCCTCAAAAAGTTGTTGTTATTGGTGGAGGAATTGCTGGGTTAGAAGCAGCAAGAGTTGCTGCTGTTAAAGGACATACGGTGACTTTATTTGAAAAAGCAGATCATTTAGGAGGACAAATCAATATTGCCTCTGTTCCACCAAGAAAAAATGAAATCTTAAGAAGTGTTGAATATTATCAAAAAGTCTTACCTACATTAAATGTAGATATTCATTTAAATGAAGAAGCAAAAGATATCAATAGTTATGATTATGCTATTATTGCTGTAGGGGCACATAATATGGAAATGCCAATTCCTCATGATAACAGCAATATTGTTTCTAGCTGGGATGTTTTAAACGGACAAGAAGTTACTGGTGATTGTGTGGTTATTGGTGGAGGTTTAGTAGGTGCTGAAACTGCTGAATATCTAGCAAATAAAGGTCATCAAGTGACAATTGTAGAAATGATGGATAAAATTGCTGCTGGTGAATCTACAACTGTTTTACCATTAATGATGAAAGACTTTGCTGATCATAATGTAAAACAATTAGTGAATACAAAAGTAGATCATATTGAAAATAATATTGTTTATACAGCAAATGATCAAATCAAAGCTGATACAATTATTAATGCTTTAGGATCAAAGAAAAATATCTTTGATGATTCATCTATTACAATTCCTCATGTATGTGTAGGTGATTGTTCTGGTGAAAGAACTGCTGATATTGCAAGTGCTATTAGAACAGCTTATCATGCTGCTAATGAAATAGATTAATAGATAATAATGTAATAGAATGTATAATTTTGAAAGTTTTTGTATCACAGTACAAAAACTTTTTAATTTTAAATATTTATTGTATTACAATGTGATAAAGATGTGATGCATTTATGATTATCGAAAGAAAAGAGTATCTAAACAAGTTAATAACATGGAAAGATAAACAATTGATTAAAATTGTAACTATTAACTTTGAAGATTTGGATTATGAAGAATTAACAAATTATAAAAAATTATATAATTATTTAAAAGAAAAACTTATACCAAATAAAATGACATATATCTTTTTGGACGAAAGTCAAAATGTAGATCAATTTCCAAAAGTATTAGATAGTCTTTATATTAAAGATAATGTAGATATTTATGTAACAGGGTCTAATGCTTATATGTTATCAAGTGAAATAGCGACAATGATTTCAAGAAGATATATTCAAATAGAAATGTTGCCGTTATCTTTTAAAGAATATATGGAAAGTACAGGAAATATGAATGATAGAGGAATAAAATATACAGAGTATTTACAAAATAGTTCATTTCCATATGCTCTTCAGTTAAAGAATCAACCTGATGAAATACGTGATACCTTGAAGGTATTTATAATACAATTGTTGTAAAAGACATTGTCCATAGAAAAAATATAACAGATACAATGATGTTAAAGAGCGTTTTAAAATTTGTATTTGATAATATAGGCAATCCTTTATCATCTAAAAAAATTTCAGATACAATGACATCATTGGGAAGAAAAATAAATTCAAGGACCGTAGAAAAGTATTTAGAGGCTTTCAGTGAAAGTTATATTATATATCCAGCTAAAAGATATAATATTAAAGGAAAAGAGTATTTAAAATCACTAGAAAAATATTATATTGTGGATATTGGGATGAGATATATGTTATTGGGCTCTAAAATGATGGATACAGGACATATTTTAGAAAATGTTGTGTATTTAGAATTATTGAGAAGAGGATATGATGTATATGTTGGTAAAATTGATAATTATGAAGTTAATTTTGTTGCACAAAATCATAAAGGTACAATTTATTATCAGGTAGCTCTTACTGTAAGAGATGAAAAAACACTTCAAAGAGAATTAAGACCACTCCAAGCTATTCGTGATCATTATCCTAAAGTTATTTTAACAATGGATGAAGATCCAGAAATTCAATATGATGGTATTAGACGTATTAATGCAAGAGACTGGTTATTAGGTTTAACTGATTAAAAATATTTAATTTTAGAACTATAAAATAGTGACTTATAATTTTTAAGTACTTCAAAATATGAAAAAGACAAAATAAGTATGTAAGTTTTCCAACATATTTATTTTGTCTTTTTTCTGCATCATACAATTAGCTCATTTACTTATTATCGATATTCGATAATAAGTAAAAAAATAAAACTTTTTATTTATATCATTACTAAACAGCAGTATTTTTTACTCAACGACATTACTTTATTTTTTTATGTCAAAAAAATAAAAAATAATAATTTATAACTGTTGATTATTATATTTAGGAAGTTATGAAGGTAAGAAAAGCAATTATACCAGCAGCAGGATTAGGAACAAGATTTCTACCAGCAA
>NZ_JAJDKB010000084.1:0-5994 GCF_020589955.1 Faecalibacillus sp. TM498 | reverse complement strand
AATCTTCAAAGATTATTACCATGTGGACAAAATTTATTTTGTCCCTTTTTTATTTTTTCAGGATCTTTAAGTCTTAATAACTTTTTAGCACGTTCAAGCTGTCTTTCGCGGATAGTCCTTTGGTATTCCATCATCTTTCTAGAGAAAGTGACAATGATATATTGATGTAATGTTCCTTTGGCTTTTACTTTTTTTGTTCGACCGTTCTTGTATACTTTTTCTTCATAAAGTCCTGTATCCATGGCCGTGTTGGCGGGAATCACTTTATAGGCAAAATCATTGTATAGACTTAGATTGTTTGCGTCTTTTTTATTAAATGTTCGCATTTCTTTCAATGTGATCGCATCGTCATTTGACAATAGACGGTAGTTTGAATCGTTGAATACGATATCTTTGATCTCTTGTCCAAGTTTTTTTACTGACTGTGTAACAATATAGGCTCTACCACCCATATCATTGAATTTACGGATATTGTAGGATCCAAGTCCTGCATCCGCACAATATATGAACTTTTTGTTTCCGGTCATTTTTATAACTTCTTTTTCAAGTGGAACGGCAGTAAGCTGTTCATTTGTGTTTCCTGGATGAATACACATAGAAATAGGGATTCCACGGCTGTCCATGATAAGCCCCATTTCAACAATAGGAGATGTCTTGTTTTCCTTACTGATTCCGAACTGACGAAGTCCAAGGATAATTTCTCCAGTAACTTCGTCAACGATCTCCTCATCAGGCTTTTCTGTTTCAAAGAAATAGTTTGTACAGTCATAGTACATAACTGAAGTATCTCGTTTAACGATGTTTTCGGAATTGTCAAAAAGATGTTTTAAATATTGGTCACTGTTTCTGTCTAGAATATCCAAGAAACGAATCATATGTTGGTATTCAACCTGAGGTTTCTCATAGTATGTATCAAGTTTATCGTATGTTCCATATTTACTGGCAGGATCCAGAATCCTTGCATAGGTAAGAAACTGACAGATTTTATTACAGTCGTAGGTGATCTTTCGGTCAGAAGAAACTGATTTAAAAAAATCAGACAGATTCAATTTGGCATAGATATCCTTAAGATACAGATATCCAATGTTCAAACTAGTAGAATTCGAACAAGGAGAATCTGTAGAAGGGATTCTTTCATTAAAGTCCATAGTAACAATGAATTCAGATCTGCCAGAACGATATTCCTCATTCATTTTTTTTACTTCGTTTTTAGCGTATTCCAAGGGATTATCCGTTATAAGAAGAAGCTCAGAATGTTTACCTAATCTTTTGATATTTTTGGTTGTCGTTTTTTTACCATTTCTAAATCCCTGCTGAATATAGTAAGTTGGATCTTTAAGTCGTTTATCATAATACAGTTTCATAGAAGCAGCCATCCTTTACAACTATTATATCACAACAACACATACAACAGTAAAAAATAAAAATTTGACGAAAAAAAAGCCGTACATAAACGACATTTGGCTATTTCGACTATGAGCAAGTGTTAAACTCCCGGGTGGGAATAAATTTTTCTTTTGACCAAAACCAGAAAAAAATAAAAATACTGTTGACATTGAAAGCGGTACCAGCTATACTTACAGTGTAATACAAATTAAGACTTGTTACTTAATCTAAGCTATTAAGGCAAATTCTTACGTTAGTTTATCTGAGGCGGTAAACTAAATATTTGAGTTTGCCTTTTTAATTTGTATTTGGGGAGGAGAATCATGCTCAAGTTAGATAAACAGGTGTACAGGACATTTAAAGTAGTGAACAATAATATTGTTATCGTTAAAGATTCAAACGGCCGTGAAATGATAGCGATAGGAAAGGGACTTGGGTTTAAAAAAAGCAAGAATGATATTGTTTATCCTGAAGAAATTATGAAGACATATATTTATCTGGACAGACAGAAAAATTTAAATCTTACTTTATTTGAAGAAGTGCCTTTCGAAGTGATTGAAGTATCACAACATATTATTGATTATGCTGCTAAAACATTGAATCAAAAATATAATGTCAACTTACTTGTCAGTCTTTCGGATCATATTGATTTCAGTGTTAAACAATTCAGAGAGGGAAATAATACCTCAAAGTTGTTTAATGAAGAGATTAAGAGATTTTACGAAGATGAGTACCAAGTAGGTAAGTGTGCTATTCAATATATTAACGAAACTCTGCATGTAGATCTTCCAAAAGATGAAGCAACATCTATTGCTTTCCATCTGATTGTGGCGTCTCAAGAAAAAACAAATATTGAAACAAGAGAATTGCTCGAAGGCGTAAACAGTATTGTGAATATCACAATGAAATATCTTGGAAATCAGATAGATGAAGATTCGTTAGCGTATTCAAGGTACATTATTCACCTGAAATTTTTCTTAAGCAGAATTGTCAGTCATCAAACTTCTAACGGTTCTATTGAAGTTACTAATATATTCGGTCAATTGGTCACGAAGTATGAAGGAGTTGACAGGTGTATTCATGAAATCAGTGAATTTATTAATGGAAAGTTTAATTACAGATGTACTGATGAAGATTGTATTTATTTAATGATTCATATTGTAAGGCTGTATGAGTTACAAAGAAAGGACGATACTAATGGCTAAAATAGATTATGATAATTTGACAAAGCAGATAGTGGAATATGTAGGTGGTGTCGAAAATATCAAAACAATTACACACTGCGTAACACGTTTAAGGCTATATTTGAATGACAGAAATAAAGCAGAGGATGAGAAAATAAAAAATCTACCTGGAGTATTAGGTGTGGTTTATGGAAATCAGCAGTACCAGATTATTCTTGGTGAACATTTATTCCCTGTATTTGATAATCTTGAAAAAAATTATTCAGTACAGACAGAAGCTCCAATTAATGAGAATCTTGATGAAAATCTTGTGTCTGGTAATGAGAAGAAGAATTTCAAATATTATTTTGAAAAAGCAATTACATTTATGTCTCAGTCACTGACACCATTCATTACTGTAGTGTATGGAGCAGGTATGCTGAAAGTAATTCTCTCTTTACTGAATTACTTCATCCCATCAGCAGCAAGTTCTACAGCATATACAATGCTTAACTTCATGTCCAGTGCACCATTCTACTTTATGCCTGTATTAGTGGCATATGGTACAAGTAAAGTTTTAAAATCCAATCCTGCTTTTTCAATGGCAATTGCACTGACATTGGTATATCCGGATTTTAATACTATTATGACTGCCGGAAAAGCTACTACAATGTTTGGACTTCCTGTACATTTAGCTTCCTATGGTAGTACATTACTTCCAGGTATTTTTACAGCTATTCTATGTGCATATCTGGAAAGATTCTTCTACAGAGTAATTCCTGGATTATTCAGAAGTGTATTTGCTCCATTATGTGTATTCTTAATTGGTTTTCCAATCGTTGTATTAGCATTAGGTCCTATTGGTAATATTGTTGGTTCTTGGATTGTCGCAGGTATCATCTGGTTACAAGCACATGTAGGTGGATTTGCTCCGGGTATTATTGCCGCAGCTCAGCCATTCTTGGTTATGATGGGTGTAAATATGTTGCCTGTAGCTCCTATGATGGAATTGTTCTCTCGTACTGGGTATGATAATGTGTTCAGACCTGGTTGGATTTTACATAACATTTCTGAATGTGGTTCCTGTTGTGCTGTTGCTTTAAAAACTAAAGATAAAGAATTTAGGGCAACTGCATTATCAGCTGGTATCGGTGCTATGCTTTCCGGTGTTTCTGAACCTGCATTATACGGTGTTAATCTTCGCTTGAAAAAACCGATGATTGGTCTTGTAGCCGGTGGTATTGCTGGTGGTGCTGTTGCCGGGTATATGGGTGCTAAAGCTTTTGCAATGGGTTATTCTTCTATCCTTGGTGTAGTTATTTTTGAAAAAACTATGGGAGCAATTCTTGCGGGTGTTGCTGTTTCCTTCGTGGTCTCATTTCTATGCACTTATGTTTTATATGATGGAAGGAGCATCAAATAAGTATGTTTAAGTTGTTTTCAAAAAAAGAAGAAAACACAAATGATTTTGCAGCTGTGGTAAGTGGGAAAATCATTCCACTTACTGCAGTGAATGACGATGTGTTTTCTAAAGGTATGATGGGAACCGGTGTTGCCATTGTGCCTGATGATGATGTAATTGTGGCTCCATGTGATGGAGAGGTCACAATGTTGTTTCCTACCATGCATGCATTTGGAATGAAAAATGAAGATGGTGTAGAAATACTGGTACATATTGGTATTGATACTGTAAATAAACAAGGTGTTGGATTTAAAAAGTTTGTAGATGCTGGCACAACAGTCCACAGAGGGGATAAAATCATTCGCATGAATTCCTATGATTTGAAACAGGAAGGATATGATCTGACAACAATGATGCTTTTTCCTGGTTGTGAGAAGAAAATGAGTTTCACTATAGATGGATATGCAAAAAAAGGAAAAACAATAGTAGCTGAATATAAGAAAGAAGGAGAATAATATGGCATTTTTAAATAAAGAAGTAAAAAAGGAATTTCCTGAAGGATTTTTATGGGGTGGTGCAGTAGCTGCTAACCAATGTGAAGGTGCTTATCTGGAAGATGGCAAACAAATGTCTACTGCTGACATTAAAGTAAGAGGTTTTTTTGGAGGATTGAGAAGAGATGCAGATTATTATCCTACTCATAAGGCCATTGACTTCTATCATACCTATAAGAGTGATTTAAAATTGATGGCTGAAGCTAATTTTAATATCTTCAGAACATCTATCAACTGGGCCAGAATTTATCCGACTGGAGAAGAAGAAACTCCTAATCAAAAAGGACTTGATTTCTATCATGATATGTTTAAATACTGTCATGAACTTGGAATGAAAGTAATGGTTACTATTTCTCATTATGAAACACCATTATATTTAGTAGACACATATGGTGGATGGGATAATCGTAAATTTATTGAGTTTTACATGAAGTTCGTCAGAACGATTGTAGATAATCTGGATGATGTTGTTGATTACTGGCTGACATTTAATGAAATTGGTAACGCGGCTGTAAAACCTATCTGTTGGGATGCTGCATGTATTTATCCTGACAGCGAAAATCTGCTGCAAAGAATGTATCAGGCAGCACATCACCAGTTTGTAGCAAGTGCACTTGCAGTAAAGTATATTCACCAGCATTCTAACCATGCTAAAGTTGGGGCAATGATTGCGTACAAGACAGTGTATCCTTACACATGTAACCCAAAAGATGTTATTGCTGCTGAAAAAGAAAAGAGAAAAGAGTATTTCTTCTCCGATGTTCAGGTAAGAGGAAAGTATCCGGATTATATCTGGCAGTATTTTGAAGAAAATAATATCAAAATCACTTTTGAAGAGGGAGATGAAGAAATTATTGCTTCTTATCCTGTAGACTTCATTACATTCTCTTATTACAGAAGCAGAGTAGTATCTTCTGAAGAGACTGAAGCTGCTGAAAAGATTATTGATACAAATACACTTGAAGGTATTGTAAATCCATATTTACCAAAGACAGGATGGGGATGGTCAGTTGACCCAGACGGATTAATGCTGGCTTTACAGGATTTATATGACAGATATCAGAAGCCATTATTTATTTCTGAAAATGGATTAGGCGCTATTGACACGGTAGAGGAAGGTAATGTAATTAATGATGATTATCGTATTGATTACATGAGAAAACATGTTCAGGCTATGCAAAGAGCTATTGAAAAGGGTGTTGATCTGTTCGGATATACTATGTGGGGTCCTATTGATATTGTTTCTAATGGTACAGGACAAATGTCAAAGAGATACGGCATCATCTACGTTGATTTGGATGATGAAGGAAATGGTACAGGAAACAGATATCTGAAGAAGAGTTACAATTGGTACAAAACGGTCATTGGTACTAATGGCAAAGATTTAGGAATTGAATAAAAAATAGAAAAGATGTTCGGAAATCATAGAACATCTTTTTTATCTATTAAGAATTTGGATGCGTCAGAAAAAATAGTATATAAAAACTCA
>NZ_JAJDKB010000083.1:0-6065 GCF_020589955.1 Faecalibacillus sp. TM498 | reverse complement strand
AGTTTGCACATCACTTTTTACAGATTCTTGATCTTCCTGAATCGTATTTTCTTCTGTTGTTTGTTTGGATGTATCATTTACAGTTTCATCACTTTCATTGTTTTTATCTTTGGATACATCTTTTTTCTTTGATTTCTTTTTTGATGCCTCTTTTTGTGAAATAACTACTTCTTTTTTGTTTTCTACATGGTTGTTCATTGGTAGTGCATTACAAACAACCAACAGTGTAGATAACGCTAAAACTATAATATTGCTTTTTTTCATATATTCTCATCTCCTCTACTCATTATCATCATTAAATTTGTACAAAGTCTATACTTGTATTTATTGCTTATCAGAGCTACCATTACTTTTATTGATTTGGAAAAAGCACATTGTAGCAATTCCTATAAATGCACCAATTTGCATTGAAACAATAGATATGATTATTTCTTTCATTGTACCACCTTCTTTCATAAAAAAAGATAGTAAATCTTTTTGATCTACTATCTAAAGTAAGATATTATTTATCATCTTCTACATATTAATCCAATACATTAAAAGATAATTCTTTCTTTATTTGTTCTTTTCTACCCATATATAAAAAATACATTATGTCGTTAAATTCATTAGATTCTTCATCGTCTTTAGATAAGACTCCGTTTTCTTTATAATAAGGTAACGCACTTTCAAAATCTAAATAGAGTTTGTTTTTTTCCATATTATTTTTTTCAAAGGATAATATTTTCTGTTTACATGATTCATACATATTTGGAATAATATTTTCATATATATGATGACCCAACTGTCCCATTTTTTCTATTAAATCATTATATGCATTATCCGTAATAGCTTTTTTCAAAATCAAATTTTCTTTTTCTTTTTCAATCCATTTTTTTGCAGTATCAATATCATATGCTTTCATAATTGATAAAACCAATTTATCTATAACAGAAATATTTTCAGAATCCTTTTCATATAAGTAATTTAATACCTTATATCTTATTATTGGTGGTAAAAGTGAAAAAGAAAACATTACTTCTTCATTTGACCCAAATTTGTATTTATCAAAGTAATTAATTAATAAAATAGATAACATATTAAATAAACTATCCACTACTCTATTATATTCATCCTCCGTCACTACATCTCTTTTCTGAGTATGACTATCATCGTTACCATAATTTCTGATATTTTCTAATGAGTCTTTAATGAAACAATAATTAGGAATTGAATGAATTCTTTTTTCAATACAATGCTTACCTAATGTAATACGTTTATCCGGATCATAATCAATAAGTTTTCTAACAATTACTTCTGTATATTGTCTAATTTTTGCAACTCTCCCTCTATAAGATATACCACAATAAAATGAATCGCCTATCAAATCATTAACTAAAGCTTCGTAACTTTTATTATTAAACTTTTTCACAATTTACATCATCTCCTTCATTGCGTTTTCCAAAATTTTAAATAAAACATCTATTTTTTCATCATCTTTATATTGCCTTTTATCAAATAACATATTATTTATATGATCACTTACAGCATTCATTTCATCCGTTATCTCACCAATATTCATTAAAAATTGAAAAATAGTTTTAATCAAAACAATTAATCTTGCTATTTGTAATCCCCAATATTTATTATAATAAATAAAATTATAATCATTTGTATAAAAATGGTCTAATTCAATTTCTTCTTTTTCTAATTCATCAATTGCCCATACTTTAAATAATAAATGATTATTGTCTAAAATCACTAAACAAGATGCACCTTTGTGAACCAAAGCATTTCTATCCACTCTCAAACTTTGAAACCATTTAATATTCAAAACACTATTTTTTTGATTGTTATTAGATATATATTCCAAAAGATATTCAAATTTTTCATACTTTTTTTTCTTTGAATATTCTTTTATTTCACTATCATTCAGTCTGCGAGTAATACAAATATCTAAAATATCTTGAATATATTCTAAAATCACTCGATATTTAAAAAAAAGATATTCTATATAAATGCCAAGTTCATTTTCTAAACTAATAGATGAAAATTCATATAATCCACTTTGCTGATATTTAGAGTAAGTTTTGTCAATAATCGTAAATGTTAAGATTATCTTTGACAAATCCTGCCTAATTGCTTTTAAATCATTGTCCAGTCTTTTATAATTATATTCTGATAATCCTTCCCAATCAGTCTGTATCAAATAAAGATTATCCTTAAAAAAATTATTATCATGCAAAATAGAATATGCTTGCCTTATAAGCAACATGTACATATTATCTTTCATATTTGTTTCCTTTCTAAGTCAATTAAACAATTTCTATCCAACATAAATAATCAGCAATCTTCACTTTCATTCCATCCAAGATATGTACTCTTTGCATTGGACTTACTAATGATTCTAGTGTTCTCCAAAATACTTTTTCACTTAATTCCTTGTTGTTAATATAAAATTTCATTTGGTTTCCTGCTTTCTTTTAATGACATCCATTTTACCTCATCTCTGAAGTAAAAAATAGCGATTTTTAGGTAGTGACACCCTTTTATATGGGTGACATCCACGTAAATCGCTATTTTTTGATTGTTTGAAATATCTTAAAAAACGTTGATTTCATCGGTATTTTTTCGATGACATCCATTTTAACTCTTAATTTTGGTGGAGATGGCGGGAATCGAACCCGCGTCCAAAAGCAATTCCTCCAAAGCGTCTACAGTTTAGTCCATTGAATAATTTAACTTGGCTACAATCAACGAACAATTTTACACCAAGCGATTCTTTAAATTTTCGTGGTTAAAGTCAAGACTCCTTCAACCCTTATCCTAAAAGTTATAATACTAACAAATAGCTATAGGCTCACTAAATGTTAGCAGCTTTCATGTCTATGTCGACTAAGCGAAAGCGTAATTAGTTTGTCTGTTTCCAGTTATTTTTTGTTTGAGTTTAACGTACTCCAACGACTGCAGCTAAGGTCAAACATACCCCTGTCGAATCCAAGACATCCCCAGATTAGTAGTAATTTTTAAGAGACTTTTCGATATCTCTTTTTGCAGCTTTTTCTTTTAGATCATTACGTTTATCATAAAGCTTTTTACCTTTAGCAAGCGCAATTTCTAATTTAGCTTTAGATCCACTAAAATACATTTTAGTAGGTACGACAGTTAAGCCACCTTCTTTTAACTTATTAGTTATTTTAAGGATTTCTTTTTTATGAAGCAAGAGTTTTCTTGTTCTTCTTGCTTCATGATTAAAGATATTTCCATGATCATAAGGAGCGATATGCATGTTTTCTACATAAACTTCGTTATTTTTGATTCTTACAAAAGAATCTTTTAAATTCACATTACCTAAACGCACAGATTTAATTTCAGTTCCTTTTAATTCAATACCTGCTTCATAAGTATCTAACAAGAAATAATCATGATGTGCTTTTTTATTTTGAGAAATGATCTTCATACATATCACCACCTTTTCTATCTTCTTTTTCTTTTAAACTTTTGTTTTGGCTTTCTATCTCGTCGCTTATTTATTATAACAGTTTTTTTCTTCTTTTTGTTAGATTTCATACCAACAATTTGAAAATCTATTGTTTTTTCTCTTTTTGAAGCAGCTGAAACCTTAATTTTGACTTTATCAGACATCTTAAATCGTCTTCCAGTTCTTTTTCCAATTAATTGTAGATTTATGTCATCAAAATAATAGAAATCATCTACAAGATCTTCCATACGAATTAATCCTTCAATCGTATTTGGAAGTTCAACAAACATACCAAAGTTTGTAATTGAAGAAACAATTCCTTCAAAAGTTTCACCAATATGGTCTTCCATATATTCAGCCATCTTCATATCATCTACTTCACGTTCAATATCAATTGCTTTTCTTTCAAGCGAAGAAGCTTGATCAGCAACATTTTGCATAATAGAAGCAAAATGGAAAAGAGTTTCTTGATCTAATTTCTTTTTAAATAAATACGTACGTATCAAACGATGAACCATTAAATCAGGATAACGTCTAATTGGTGATGTAAAATGTGTATAATATTCATCTGCTAAACCAAAATGTCCTAAACATTGTTCATCATATCTTGCCTTTGCCATGCAACGAAGAAGTAATGTAGAAATAATCACATGTTCATCTGTTCCTTTACTTGCTTCAACGATTTTACTTAATTCTTTAGAATGAATATCTTCTAACGAACCTTTTATTGTATAACCTAGAGTTCTAGAAATTGTAGAGAATTTTCTTAATTTATCTACCTTAGGATTTTCATGAACACGATAGATAAATGGTAAATCAAGCCATTTAAAATGTTTTGCAACTGTTTCATTAGCAACTAACATAAATGATTCAATAATACGGTCACTTTCTCCACGTTGTCTTAAAACAACATCTGTTGGTTTACCTTTTTCATCAACTAATACTTTAGCTTCATTTGTATCAAAATCGATTGCTCCACGATCTTCTCTTGTTTTTTGTAAAATTTCAGCAAGTTCTTTCATTAAGAAAAATAAATCACATACATGGCTATACTCTTCTTGTAGTTTTTTATCCCCTGCAAGTATTTTATTAACATTATTATAAGTCATTCTTTCAGTTGAATTAATAACTGATTCAACGATATCATGATCAATGACTTCCCCTTGAGGGGTAATTTCCATAAAACATGAAATTGCAAAACGATCCACATGAGGATTGAGTGAACAAATTCCATTAGATAATTTATGAGGAAGCATTGGAATAA
Organism: Faecalibacillus sp. TM498; assembly: GCF_020589955.1. Taxonomy (NCBI): domain Bacteria; kingdom Bacillati; phylum Bacillota; class Erysipelotrichia; order Erysipelotrichales; family Coprobacillaceae; genus Faecalibacillus; species Faecalibacillus sp. TM498. The sequence continues at coordinate 1,341 of NZ_JAJDKB010000083.1, read as the reverse complement.
CACGATCCACTAAATAAATAGAAGTTCCTCTTGCAAGTGCTTCTTTATCTAATTCAGATCCTTCTTCTACATAATAAGAAACATCAGCAATATGTACCCCTAAATAATAATTTCCATTCTTTAATCTTCTTAAAGAAATTGCATCATCTAAGTCCTTGGCATCATCACCATCAATCGTAACAATCGTTTCATTTCTTAAATCAGTTCTTGTTTTAGCTTCTTCTTGATCAATGTCATTTTCAATTGATTCGATTTGTTCATAAACTTCTTTAGGAAATTCAACATGTGCTTCATGTTGAGAAACAACAGATAAAATATCAACCCCTGGATCTCCTACATGTCCTAAAATTTCTACGACATTTCCTTTTAAATAAGGTTTATACGTTTTAATTTCAACAACAACTTTATGTCCAGCTACTGCACCATGACTATGTGCATGATCTATATAAATAGGTTGTGTAAACTTTTGATCATCCGCATCAAAGACAAGTTCTCTTTTAGCGTTTTTCAACAGCCCAACAAGTCTTGTTTGTCCTCTTTCAATAACTTTAACAATTCTACCTTCTTGACGCGATCCTGTTTGATGCTTTTTAAGTTCAACCATGACTGTATCCATATTAAAAGCATCTTTTAAATCTCTTGAAGAAATAAAAATATCATCACTTTCTTCATCAATAATGACAAAACCAAAACCTCTTTTATTAATGTGTAAAACACCTACAATATAATTAGAATTTTCTATTAATAAATATTCATTTTTATCATTTCTTACAATTTTACCCTCATCTTCTAATTGATTTAAAGCTTTAAGCAAAACTGTAAAACCTTCACTATTATTTAGATCTAATACATGTTGTAATTCATGAATTGATCTTTCTTTATCTTTTAATATATCCAAAATTCTTTCTTTCATCTTCTCACCTCCAAAAAAAATAGGACGCCTTGCGTCCTATTATTCATTAATTCATACGTAGTAGAATTGCGATCACGAAGAAGGCAATACTCAAAATCATTGTCATTCTAGACATCACTAAATCAACACCACGTTCTTTTTGTTCAGCAAAAAGATTTGAACTTTGACCAGTTAATGCATTAACAATATCATCTGATTTTCCACTTTGTAATAAACATAATATAATAAGAGCAACGGAAATAATAACCATAGCAACCTTTAAAATTGTTTCAAACATATTTTTAACCTCCTTCGATTAATTTAATACATTGCATAGCAAATATTATCATAAAAAGCTCATAAACACAACATAATTTTAAAATAACTTATGCATTTCTAAAGTGAAAAGTTAAATTCCACTTTAGATATGACAAAGTGGATTTTAGTCT